>NZ_SUEG01000222.1 GCF_005063415.1 Mesorhizobium sp. | reverse complement strand
GTGATAACCATCCGTGGCGACAGCTACCGGCTTCGCGAAAAGCGTCGTTCCGGCCTATTGCAGAAGGCCGGAACGACGCTCGGCACCAACGAAACCGCAAAACAATGAGGGGGTCAAATCCTCACTTCGCCCAGGGGGTCAAATCCTCACTTCGCTTGACAACCCTTGCCGACACCACGGGGCCGCGCCGCACCGGGATTGATGGCGCATGTGCTGGTCGCCAAGTATGCCGATCATCTTCCGCTCTATCGGCAGAGCGCGATCTATGCCCGCGAAGGCGTGGATCTCAATCGCTCTACTCTGGCCGACTGGGTTGGCCAGGCGGCTTGGCTGCTGGAACCGCTGGTCGAGGCGATCCGGCGGCATGTCTTCGCGGCCCACAAGATCCATGGCGACGACACACCGGTCCCGGTGTTAGCGCCGGGCAACGGACGCACCAAGACAGGCCGGGCCTGGGTCTATGTCCGCGACGATAGTCCTTTCCACAGCACAGCACCGCCGGCGGCTGCTTTCTTCTACAGTCCCGACCGCAAGGCGGAGCGTCCGCGCGAGCATCTCAAGATCTTCACGGGCTTCCTGCAGGCCGATGCCTATGCCGGCTTCGAGGAACTCTACAATCCGCAGCGCACGAACCCGGGCCCGATCACAGAGGTGGCCTGTTGGGCGCATTGCCGGCGCAAGATATTCGATGCCTGGGAAGCGACCGCATCACCGGTCGCCAAGGAAGCGCTCGACCGGATCGCACAAATCTACGCCGTCGAGGCTGATGCGAGAGGCAAGCCCGTGCACGATCGCTTGGCGATCCGCGTCGCCGCAAAGCCGCTGCTCGCCGGCCTCTTCGCGCTCAAGCGCCGCGTTGCGCTCTCCCGCTTCTTCGACGACGGCCGGCTGGAGGCCGACAACAACATCGCCGAGAACGGCCTGCGCGGCATCGCAATCTCGGGGTCATTCTGCCCATGTTGGGCAGGAGGTCGAAGTCCATTATCGCTGGCATCCGTATTTCGGACGCCGGCTTCGCTGCGAGAACAGCGAAGAACGCGCCAACGGCCGGATCATTCATCTCGTCATCGTGCCGGGGCATGTCATTACCGCTCCGGCCTGGATGATAGATCCCGTGGCGTGCGCAGCAATGGATCTGGGCTCCCCGCGCGCGTCGCTTGCTGCACTGCTTGAACTGAACAAGCTCTTGATCCAGCGCCGTTTCCGGCGAGGCTCTCCGGATGGTTTCATCATCGGGGAGACTCAAAATGAGAACCTTGCCGCCACTCGCACGGATGGTGCGGACGATAGCAGGAGAACGCGATCGGTCGTCGGTTGCGGAGGCGGCATCGACTGCAGCCATTGCTATGTCTTCCGGTATTTGAAGGAGCGTCATCGTTTTTTCATAGCCATAGCTCCTCCCCCCGTCAGCGACTATTTCTTGCACCCTTTGGTAGGATCGCACTTCTTGCCACCTGCGTCTGTTTTCTTGCTGGCTTGCCGGCCAGTCAGGCCCTCGACCTCGTTGCCGTAGTTTTCTCTGGTGTTCTGATCGACCATCGCAACAGGCGCCGCAACCACCAATCCTGCAGCATTGCCCGCCGCCGCCGCCGCACCGGTCGTCGCTTGCACGATGCTGTCGCCGAGACCGACCCTGCTGTCGGTCAGGGTCTGGCCGTTGGCCATCCGCGCCCCGATCAACTGCACGATCTGCGGCGAGGCGGCAAACTTGCCGTGATTCAGGCTGTCGCCGGATTTGACCTTCGTCAGATCGATGACAGTTACATTCTCGCTTGCGAGCTCTGCCTTATAGGGGGCCTCTTCGGGATTGATCGATCCGAGCCGGGGGATATTGCCCCAAATCCGCCGCGAGAATGCCAGGGCGCGATCGTCCTGAGAGACAAAGAGTGTAAATTGCGGGTGCTGTTTGCCCATGTCGGCGATCTGGGTGCGAAAAACGTCGACATCGACGTCGGGCGCAGCAAGCATGACGTTCTTGAACTTCGCTGGCAGGCCGCCGTTGCGGATCGCCGTCTGACGCAGGGATTCCAGCGCAAGCCAGTTGCCCATCGAATGAGCCAGGATCGAAACCTCTTTTACCTCGGGATCGCGAGCCAGGTACTGGAACAGCAATTCGACCGCATCTCGCGTGTAGTTGGTGCTTTCGCGATCATAGCCATAGGCCAATGTACTGCCCCGCGACGGCCAGGTGACCAGGATCGGGGCGCTGCTTGTGCCCGTGTCCTTGGCAATCTGGGCAAAGCGATAGACAGCGTCTTCGAACCGATTGTTGAACCCGTGGATGAAAACCAGGACACTATGGTCCGGGCTCTTCCTGACAGAGGCGTGCAGCCAACCCTTGGCCGACTGCACCGACAATTCTTCGGCTTTCAGAACCGCGAAATCGGTTGCCGGATTCGATGGCAGCTTCTTGGGCCAGGCGACCTCGCCGACCTTGCGGACCGACGCCGGCGGGATCGACACCGTCATGTCTGTAAACGAGGGAGCCATTCCGCGCTCGCCCGTATACATCTGCGCTGGGTTGGAAGATCGGCGGCGGGTGGTCGCTACCAGCATGTTTATCTTGCTCGATGACGGCGAGGTGTCGGCAACAGGCAACAACACATTCGTGGGACGCGACGCGCATCCACAAAACAGGCCGACCAAAGCGAATGCCAGCAGTGCATTGACGACACGGCCGACCTTGTACTTGCTTGACGAACTGGCTTCCAAGACCACCCCTCAAATATTTGACCCCAATCCGATCTGGCGCGCCATTCACGGGCGGCGTCAGTAGATATGAATAACGACGTGGGAGTCGCGCAACGCAAGTTTCATTTTCCGCAGATGCTGCCCAAATCGACTGTCCATTTTCTCCCCCTCGCGTCCGGGACTGAAATGAACCGCGGCGGCATAGAGAAAACTCCCGATCTGCCGCGGCAAGCACCAGCCTGTGAACCAATCGTCATCGTGACGGCAAACGGCGAAATTGGCGCACCGCCTCCAAGAACCGCTTTTTGTCTGCCAGCCGGCGTTCCGTTCCGTTGATTGGTTCGTATTGTCTCCCCGAGACTACCGGACCGAGCCGGTAGCGGAACGTAAGTTACGTGGAGGGCGAGGTAATTTTCTGATTGTAAGCCGCTCGAAGGAACGGTCCTCGGGATAGAAAACGAGTCCAGGGCGCCCTGCCCTCGATGACGATCGCTAGTAACAGTTACCGGAATCGGCTTCCCTGGGCGAGCATGGGCGACGGAACATGTTTGAGTGATATCCGTTACCGTAATAGCGGTCGCCATAATACTCGTCGCGGTAGTACGGATCGGCATAATACGGATCGCTGTAATACGGCCCGCCGTAGAAGCCGCTTCGATAATAGCCGCCGTAGTAGCCGTTGTTGGCGATCACGCTACCGATCAGTGCTCCGGCGACAAATGCGCCGCCGGGGAACCAAAGGTCGTTGTACCGGTAATATCCCGGACGATAGTGGCGGTAGCCGCGATAACCCCGATGCCAGCCATCCCGAACTTGGATGACGTCGGACTGCGCACTTTTTGCCTTGGGCACGAAGATCGGTGCGGCATCAACTGGAACAGTGCTCGTTAGTGCAAAAGTTGCGACCAGGGAGGTCACTTCGCCTGACAGGAGCCTCATGATCGCGTCCTCGCTGGTGGCTGTCGCCGGCCGCATCCGGTCTATCCGCTGTAATCTGGCAGGGGCGCACCCCTCCCAGCCCCTCCTTGACACGCGAGCCCGCGAATAGGGAGGTAACTAACTGTAATCTCGCGTAAGGTGGCAGGTAGGAATGACAAAATTCTCGGTCGGCTGGACCGACTTGCTTCGCGAATCTCAAGAGCTTCGGGGCATTGAAACTCGGCAGCAACTCGGGGAAGCATTACTCCGAGTAGTTGTGTAGTTGTTGCTCGATGAAGCTATTGAGCGGGCAAAACGGATTTCTGCCGGGCCGGTCGTGGACGCGGCCCAATTGTCCGAGACCTAGACCACGATCGTATTGTCCTCCACATTGGCCGCCTTGATGGTGTCGAGAACTTTGCAGTAATCATGATCGCATCGCCGTAGAAGCCGATGCGCGACTTCCCCCAAAATCAGCATCCGCAGTGTAGAATAATGGGTGTTGGTGAGGCCGCCATAGAGAAAGGAAGATGGTTGCTTCGCTTTCGCTTCGCGGCCGATGTAATCCACCGCCGCATTGGTGATATCACCCTCGATCTGGCGGCGGTACTCCACCGTATGGGGCCGCACCTTCTTCGCAACGCCGTTCGCGTCGGCCTCCCAGGACTCTGCCGCGGCGATTGCCGGCGCGCGTGAATATTCGCAGGAGATTGTGTGGCTAGAAAAAACGCATGTGGCTGGAACAAAATCAGCCAGCTTTGGTGAAGAACGTTCGCCTGCAACATGTCAAATTCTTTCTCGGGTCGCTCAGAAAAGCTGGACTGGAAATCGCCGATTGATTCAACACGGGTAGCATACAGTTAGTTACCTTCCCTAAAGAGCGGAAAGGCAGCAGTTTGAGCAGGGGGCGAAATTCCTATCACACGAGGGGAATATTTATGCGAAACTTCATGACACTCATCGCGGCAACGTCAGTGACGCTTTCGTCTGCGTTGGCAGCCTACGCACAAAGCCAAAACCCCCTTCCCAAGGCCAGCGATGTGCTTGTCCGATACGGGGACGACATCGAGGGCTGGACAGTCTATGCAAATAAAACCCGCGGAGATTGCTTGATCGTACGCCAAGATGGCCCAAGTGCTGTGCAAATGGGCGTTACCGCGAATCAGGAGGTCGGGTATCTTGGCGTGTTCACGAAGATAAATATCGGCCTTCAGAACGGCAACCAGTCGCAAATCTTCGTCTCCATGGCCGGCCACCTTTATAGCGGTGTGGCCACCAGCACGAGCGGCGAACTCAAGGGCGGATATTCCGGCGGCTACATCTTGACAGAAGACCCGAAATTCAAGCGCGACGTGGCGAAGAAATATAAAATGATCGTCTTCCCGGAAACCAAGGGGACTTTTGTCGTCGATCTGAAGGGCACTTACAAGGCAATGGCAATGGGCCGCAAGTGCCTCCAGCACTGACCGCCCGCCCGGCAGCTTTCCACCCACAGCCTGAAATTCAAGCTGAGATGCTACTGGTCACGGCAGCCCTCGAAGCTGGCGTCCTTGACACGTTGATGTGCGTCGACAACCTGACCCAGCTTGATCAGCTCGGCAACGCGCGGTTGGACCATCCCCGCCACACTGGCCGCGAGCGGCGCGACCGTGGTTGGCGGGATTGCCATGACAATCGTCGTTTCAAGTTCTCGTTCTTGGTCACGACAATCCACGGCAGTCGATTGCCTCTCACATCGCGGCTCATGCATGGGTCACGGCAATCGCAGTCTTTATTTCGTGTGGCAGATCAGGTCGTTTTCGAGCTGGCTGCGATGCGCTTTGGTGCGAGACTATGTCCGTTACCGTAATTTACCTTCCGCGACGGGATGCGATTTCGCATTGTGGATCCTTGCAGCGCTCTGCGCCTACAGCAACGCACAAAATCAACGCTAACGGGAGCATCCTCACCACGATGACGCTACTTTTTCCGAAGCGCGGCGACGTGTCTTTTCCGGCTAACTTGTCGCTTCGGACCATCACCTGGCCGGAGCGCCAGGCGTGGCATTGGGGAATTCAATGATATTGCGACGGAGCGGATGGTCGGTTGCTAGTGCCATAACCTGCGGGCTTGTGGGGGTCGCATCGACTCCCGCTGTTGCACAGGTGGCTGGCGCCCCCGAAACCTCAATTTCGGACGCGCTGCTCCGGTGGGAAGCTTTGGTGCACGCGCGTTTTTCCGCTCTGTTGCAGGCCATACCACGGATACCTAAGGAATTTGCACGCGGTTTCGAACTCGCTGGAACCGAGCTGAATTCCGGACGGCCGGGAATGACCCTTG
>NZ_SUEG01000221.1 GCF_005063415.1 Mesorhizobium sp. | reverse complement strand
CAATCGTGCCAATGTTCACATGAGGCTTAGTGCGCTCGAATTTACCTTTTGCCATAGTCTCTTTCCTTGGACGGCCTGGGGACGGCCTGGACCTTCAGTTCAGTCGAATGCGGGGCGATTAGCGACTAAGGCCGAAAAACACAAGTGCCTTGTCGCCGAGCGCGCCCGCCCGCCCGAACGCTTGATCCGGTTTCGGAGAATGTGGCGCGGATATAGGAACGAACAAGGGCAAATGGAATGGTTACGGCGGCGGCTGACGGCTTTGACGGATTTACAGCCGGATCTGGCCCATTGCCGCCCTGGCGCCGGTCTGATTTCGTGGGCCGATGCATTTCATCCCGACTGGCATACGAGGCCCGCTGTTCATGGTCGTTTCGACCGGGTCCTACATCGTCAACGACACGATGATGAAGCTCGCAACCGCGGGACTGCCGCCCTATGAGGTGCTGTTCCTGCGCGGCGCTGCGGCAACATTGTGGGGCATTCCGCTGCTGTTCATGCTGGGCTATGGCAAGCAGATCCCGCTGATCCTCGACACCAAGGTTTTGCGCAGGAACATGCTCGAACTGGGTGCGATCCTTTGCTACGTGGTGGCGCTCGCCAACATGCAGATCGCCGATTCGACCGCGCTCGGGCAGATCACGCCCTTGCTGATGCTGGTCGGCTCCTCGATGCTGTTCGGCGAACGGATCGGCGGGCTACGCCTGGCGCTGATCGGGCTCGGCTTTGTCGGCGCGGTGATGGTGGCACAACCGACGATGCAGGGGATTTCGGTCTACGCCCTGCTGGCGCTAGGCAATGCAGCCCTGTCCGCGGCGCGCGATCTGGCCGGACGCAAGGTCGCCGCCGACGTGCCGGGAATGGTCGTGGCTATTTCCGCGGTGATTGTGGTGCTCGCGGGCGCCGGCGTTGCGCACCTGGTTTCCGAGCAGTGGGTGGTGCCTGGGACCCGTCACCTGCTGCTGATGGGCGGCGCCGGACTGTTCCTGATCTTCGGCCACTTCTTCATCTTCATGGCCTATCGCATCGGGCCGACCAGCGTGGTAGCGCCGTTCTACTATTGCTTTACCGTCTGGGCGGTGATTTCAGGCCTGGTGGTATTCCGGCAGCTCCCGAATGCGTTGGCCATCTGCGGCATCCTGCTGGTGGTGGCCAGCGGGTTGACCATCGTCTCGCTCGACGAGCGCAAGCGCCGGTTGACCGTCGTCGCTTGAAACTGAAATCGGCCTGCACAATGGGAGGAGCGCGTGGCAAGCCCGGATGACAACCAGAATTCACGCAATCGCAGGCTTATTGGAAAGTGCCTGTGCGGCGCCGTTCAGTACGCGGTGGCGGACGCGTTCATCTATGCCGCGAACTGCCACTGCTCGAACTGCCGGCGCACCACCGGTTCGGCCTTCAAGCCATTCGCCGGCATCGAACGCGACAGGCTGAGCCTGACCGGGGGCGAGGACAATCTCATGATCTTCGGCGACGAAACCGGCCATGACGCGCACTGCAAGACTTGCGGCTCGTTGCTCTATTCGGTGGTCCGCGACGGTGCCTTCGTGCATGTCGCCATGGGAAGCCTCGTCGACGAGCCGACCATCCGCCCGACGCAGCACATCTTCGTCGGCTCCAAGGCAAAGTGGTTCACGATCACCGACGATCTGCCGCAATACAGAGAACACGTGGTCGCCGGAGATGCCGGCGAATAGCTGACCGTTAGAAAACGCTCAACCAAATTATCGTTTCGTTTTCGCGTCCGCCGCCAAGCAAACTGTACTGTGCTCGGTCACTGAACCTGTGTCGCGGGGATTTCTTTGGCGTTGCCGCCCGACTGGTTGCCCAATGTTTCGATGAGGCGCGTCATTTGCCACTGGACGGCCGGCTCGCATTCGGCCGGCGATACCGACAAGGATGCGTATCACATACTGGTCGAGGGGAATGGCCGCATGATCAGGGGCCGGCCTTCGATCGCGCTCAATTCGAGCCGGGTAAAACCGGGATATGCCGCGCACACGCTCAACTGCAACGGCGGCTCGATCGGGGTTTCGCTCTGCTGCATGGCCGGGGCGGAGGAAAGGCCGTTCGATGCCGGCCGCTATCCGATGACCAGCGCGCAGTGGGACGCGATGACCGCGGTTGTCGCCGAACTCTGCAAATATTACCGCATCAAGGTCACGCCCAAAACGGTGCTGTCGGATGCCGAGGTCGAGAGCAATCTCGGCATAGAACAACGCGGAAAATGGGATTTCACCCGGCTGCCCTTCGATCCGACGATCTGCGGCGCACGCGCCTGTGGCGAGCGGCTGCGCCGCGACGTGACGGCGGCAATGGGCGAGATGCCAAATCTGCCGGTGAGGCCAAACCTGCCGGTGAGGAATGGGCGCGATGCCGTATGGCAGCGATTGCTCGAGGAATTATGGCCGATCATGGTGAGAGGGCTGGAAGCCGGCCTCAACACGCTGATCCGCGAAATCCTCAAAAGGATCAGATAGGCGGTCGGCATTCGGGTGAATGCCGACGCAACTGCCGAACGGCTTCTACAGAGTCCTCTTGCCGCTGAACTGGTGATAGGCCCACAGGACAACCACGGCACCGACCACGGCTACGATCAGGCTATAGATGTTGAGCCCGGTAACGCCTGACGCGCCGAACGCGCTGAAGATGAGCCCGCCGACGATAGCCCCGACAATTCCGAGGACGATGTCGAGCACAAGGCCTTGTCCGCTTTTATTGACAATCTTGCTGCCTATGAAGCCGGCGATGACGCCGAGAATAATCCAGCTTAATATTGACATTTTTCCTCTCCGTTCCCCGCGCTCGATTACTTCCACATTATTAAGCAAAGCTCAAGCCAACTTGAAAATCATGATTACGGAAAGCTCAAACCGGCTTGAAATTCGCCATGAATGCGTCATTGTCGGAGACGGACGGGCAATTTGACATGGAGATCCACAATGGGACTGTTTGACAATGCCGTTCCCGGCGGCAACGTCGCCAAGCCGCTGATGATCGCGCTCGGCGCACTTTTGGTGGGAAAAATGCTGAGCGGTGGAAGTTCCGCCCAGCCGGAGGCAGCGCAAAGCCCTGCCCCCGTCCCGGCTGATACAACCGCATCCGCCGACGGCGGACTGCTCGGCGGTCTGGGCGGCCTGCTCGACAAACTGAAGGACGCCGGCCACGGCAACGTCGCCAATTCGTGGGTCGGCACCGGTCAGAACCAGCCGATCAACCCCAGCGATCTGGGCAGTGCCCTCGGCCCGCAGATCATCCAGGAGATCGCCCAAAGGACGGGCCTGAACCAGCAGGAATTGCTCCAGCAATTGTCAGCGGCCTTGCCCGGGCTTGTCGACCATCTGACGCCGAACGGGCAAGTGCCGCAGCAGAACCAGCTCGCGTCCATATTCAGCAAGTTCGCGAGCTGACGGCTGTCGCCCAACGCCGCCTGCGGTTTGGGACAACGACATGCGTAAAACACGGATCAAAGTTCGTCGCGCGTCCGTTTGGACGCGCAACGAATACTTTGAACTATCGGCAAAGGCTTCGCTTGGCGCTGCCTGCTTCGGCACCGTGCGCGAGGTGCGCCGCGGCTGGGGGAAAGCTGGAGCGGGTAGCGGGAATCGAACCCGCATATTCAGCTTGGAAGGCTGCTGCTCTACCACTGAGCTATACCCGCGCCTTTCAGTCAAGCATCGGATCCGCTCCGACGCTCGCTCTGCGTTTCAGGGCTTCCGGGCCGGCAGTGGTGGAGAGGGTTGGATTTGAACCAACGTAGGCATAGCCAACGGATTTACAGTCCGTCCCCTTTAACCACTCGGGCACCTCTCCAGTCTGCCGCCGGAGCCATGCAACGAGGCATCGACGCGTCGCGGCCGCCAAAGCAGCCCTTCCGCGAAGCGCCTTATGGCGGCAGCGCCCAAAACTGTCAACCGCAACAGCCCGGCAAAAAGCGCTGAATCTCACGCCTCGCCCGACAAGCAGCTTCTGCGGCTGTATCCATGGCCGGGCGACACGGCTATAGAAGCCGGCCATGAGCAACGATAACAAATCCAAGACCCCGAAAGACACCCACTATGCCAAGCTGCGCCGCGCGCATCGCGACGAGAAGAGCGGCGGCGCGCCGGCGTTCAGGCCGCGCCAGCCGGTGCCGGCCGGCGAGAACCCTGCGGATGGACTGGTGCGGCTCTACGGGCTGCACACGGTGCGAGCCGCACTCGACAATCCGCGCCGCAAGATCAAAAAAATGCTGGTGACGCGCAACGCTGCCGAGCGACTGGCAATCGCCGATCTCGGCGCTTTGCCCTTCAAGGCGGAACTGGTCGAACCCAGGGACATCGACAAGGTCACCGGCTCCGATGCCGTGCACCAGGGCGTGCTGATCGAGGCCGAGCCGCTGAAACCGAAGCGGCTCGATGCGCTTGGCGACGCCAGGCTGGTGCTGGTGCTCGACCAGATCACCGATCCGCACAATGTCGGCGCGATTCTGCGCTCGGCGGTGGCCTTCGGCGCCGGTGCGCTGATCACCACGGCGCGCCACAGCCCGCAGGAATCCGGCGTGCTGGCGAAGTCGGCTTCCGGCGCGCTCGAACACATCGATCAGATCGAGGTGAAGAACCTCGCCGATGCGCTGGAGCAGCTGCACGAGGCCGGATTCCAGACGATCGGCCTGGATTCGGACGGGCCGGCGGAGATCGAAACGAGCTTTGCCGGAGAAAAGATCGCGTTGGTGCTTGGCGCCGAGGGCAAAGGCCTGCGCCAGAAAACGCGCGAAACGGTGACGACGCTTGCCCGGCTAGACATGCCCGGCGCCATCCGCTCGCTCAACGTGTCGAATGCGGCGGCGGTGAGCCTTTATGCGGCCCAACGGTGGTTCGCGCGCGGCAAATAGGACGCAATGCATGTCATTGGATTTTGTCGTTCTCAATCCAGATGGACATATCGATCGATGCGTATCGGTAGGTCCCTCTGCGCATCATGAAATCGTGTCAATCGCAAACCAAAACGCGTTTGAACTCATACTGAAATTCGAAGATTTCTATGAGGACGCGACTCTTCCGATCGAATCCTTACCTTCCTTGACCAAGCAAGTTGAGGCACTTGCGCGAACTGAAGGAATGTCGGAGGAATCCAAAGATTTTCTGAAACGTTTTGCCGATCTCTTACGCTATGCGGTCGAACGAAGTCGGCCCATCGAAGCTATTGCAGACTAATTCACCTCACTCTCACCCAACCTCGTGGCCAGCCATCCGCTCCAGTGCCCTGACCAGTGCCGAATGGTCTTCCTTTGCTCCACCGTTCGCCGCGCAAGAATTGAACAATTGCTGCGTGGTCGAGGTGTTGGGCAGCGCCACGCCGAGGGCTTTCGCGCCTTCCAGCGCGAGATTGAGATCCTTCTGGTGGAGTTCGATGCGGAAGCCGGGCGCGAAGCTGCGCTTGATCATGCGCTCGCCGTGCACTTCGAGAATGCGCGAGGCGGCGAGCCCGCCCATCAGCGCCTGCCTGACCTTGGCCGGGTCGGCGCCGGCTTTTGAAGCAAAGACAAGCGCTTCGGCGACGGCCTCGATGGTCAGCGCGACGACGATCTGATTGGCGACCTTGGTGATCTGGCCGACGCCGTTGGGTCCGACCAAAGTGATGTTTTTGCCCATCTTCTCGAAAATAGGCCTGGCGCGTTCGAAGGCTTTTTCCTCGCCGCCGACCATGATGGTCAGCGACGCCGCCTTGGCGCCGACCTCGCCGCCCGACACCGGCGCATCGAGGTAGTCGCAGCCGAGATCGTTGATCTTTTTTGCAAAGGCCTTGGTCTCGATCGGCGAGATCGAGCTCATGTCCATGACCAGCTTGCCTCTTGTCAGGCCGGACGCGACGCCGTTCTCGCCGAACAGCACGTCGGCCACCTGCGGCGTATCGGGAACCATGGTGATGATGATGTCGGCCGTCTTCGCCACGGCGCTGTGGCCAGAGACGATCTTCAGACC
>NZ_SUEG01000220.1 GCF_005063415.1 Mesorhizobium sp. | reverse complement strand
GGCGATGACGGCGGCCACACCGATGACGATGCCGAGCAGCGTCAGGAACGAGCGCAGCACGTTGCGGCGGATGGAGCGGAGCGAGAGGCGGACGGTTTCCCAGATCATGGCTAGGCCATCTCGAGACTGGCCGTGTCCGAGGCGACATGGCCGTCGAGGAAACGGATCGTGCGCTGCGCATAGCCGGCGACATCGGCTTCGTGCGTGACCATGGCGATGGTCAGGCCGAGCTCGCCGTTCAGCTGCGTCAGGAGCTCCATGATCTCGTGCGTGCGGGCGGTGTCGAGATTGCCGGTCGGCTCGTCGGCAACGAGCAGCGTCGGCCTGGTGACGATGGCGCGCGCGATCGCCACGCGCTGCTGCTGGCCGCCGGACAGTTCGGCCGGCGTATGATGCTCGCGGCCGACAAGGCCGACCTCGGCAAGTGCCTGCATGGCAAGGACGCGGCGCTCGCGGGCACCAACGCCGCGATAGATCAGCGGCAGTTCGACATTCTCGGCGGCCGTGGTGCGCGGCAACAGATTATAGCCCTGGAAGACGAAGCCGACATAGAGGTTGCGCAGCTGAGCGCGGCGGTTGCGGTCGAGACGGCCGGCGTCGATGCCTTCGAAGCTGTAGGTCCCAGCGGTCGGCGTGTCGAGGCAGCCAATGATGTTCATGGCCGTCGATTTGCCCGAACCGGACGGGCCCATGATGGCGACGAATTCGCCGCGCCTGATGGCGAGGTCGACGCCGGCCAGCGCATGCACCCGGGCTTCGCCCTGGCCATAGCTTTTCCAGACCTTGTCGAAGCCGATGAGGGTCGCGCCCGATGCCACGATCAGCTCCGCTGCTGCGAGGCGGTAATGACTTGCGCGCCTTCCTCCAGGCCGGAGACGATCTCGGTCAGTTCGCCATCTGTCGAGCCGACCCTGACGTTGACCGGATGCGGCCGCCCATTCTCCAGCAGGTAGAGCGTGCGCGAGCCGTCGGTGGGCTTCGCCGCCGCCTGGCGCTGGCGGTTGCCTCCGGGGCGTCCCATGCGGCCGGTGAACAGGTCGGTGAGGCTCCAGCCGCGCTCCGCCGTCTGCACCGGCCGGTAGCGGAAGGCGATCGATGGCACGGTGAGCACATTCTTGGCCTGCTTGGTGACGACCGAGACGGTGGCAGTCATGCCGGGCCGTAACAGAAGCTCGCTGTTGTCGACATCCAGCCTTGCATCGTAAGTGACGACGCCGTCGGTGGTGACCGAGGCATAGGAGATGTCGCGGATCTCGGCGTCGAATGGCCGTTCCGGGAAGGCATCGACTGTGAAGCGCGCATGCTGGCCGGGCCTGACGGCGCCGATATCGGCCTCGTCGACCGCAGCTTTCAGTTCCATGTTCTTCAGATCGGCGGCGATGACGAACAGCACCGGCGCCTGCAGCGACGAGGCGACCGTCTGGCCGGGATCGACCGAGCGCGTCAATATGATGCCGTCGATCGGAGCGTAGATGGTACTCTTGGCAAGATCCGTCTGCTGCGCCTTGAGATCGGCATTGGCCATGGCGAGGTTGGCTCTGGCGATATCGATCGCCGCCTTCGAGCGATCGCGCGTGGCGGTTGCCGCTTCGAGCGACTGGTCCGTCGCCATGCCGCGCTTGGTCAGTTGCGCCGCGCGCACCAGCGCCTTTTCGTTTTCGGCCAGGGTCACGGTGGCGTCCTCGACACTCGCCGCCGCTGCCTTGGCGGAGGCCTGGGCGCGCTCGATCTGCACCTCCAGCTTGGCGGTGTCTAGCGCGGCCAGCACATCGCCCTTCTTCACCAGTTGGTTCTCGTTGACCGAGACCGAGCGGACGACGCCGGAGAGTTCGCTGGAAATATCGACCTGGGTGAGGGGCTGCAGCGTGCCGGTAGCCGAAACCGCGACGGTAAAGTCGGCCATGGCGGCCAGTGTCGTGGTATACTCGATCTTGGCGGGCGAGCCCGCATGCCACTGGTAGCCGACGACACTCGCGGCGACGGCAAGCAGTGCGAACACTGCGTAAAGCCAACCGCGACGGCGTTTTGTCTTCAGGCCCTGGTGGTCGAGCCCGAGCGCCGTCTCGATGGCGGAAGCGGATTCCGTCTTTGGCAGATTGACAATCTGGTCCACGCCGGACCCCTATGTTCAGTGATATCCCATCAGTGCACAAATCAGGCTTAATGGTTCAAAATTCAAATTAAATTTCGCTCATGTTGGGAATGAGGCAGAGGACTTACTGAGATGCAGCCGCGGAATTACTTGCTTTACGACGTATTCACCACCAACCCGCTGGCCGGCAATCCGCTGGCCGTGGTGCTCGACTGTGACGGGCTGGACGTTGCGGCGATGCAGGCGGTGGCGCGCGAGTTCAACCTGTCCGAAACCGTCTTCGTGCTGCCGCCGGATAATCCGAAGCACCGGGCCCGCATCCGTATCTTCACGCCCGACTATGAAATGCCGTTCGCCGGCCACCCAACAGTCGGCTCGGCGATAGCGCTCGCCGAAATGGCGGGAGAGGCCGCCGGCATCTTCGTGCTCGAGGAGAATATCGGCCCGGTGCGCTGCGCTGTCAGCAAGCACGACGGTTCGACCTTTGCCGAGTTCGACCTGGCGAAACTGCCGGCGCAGCAGGAATTGTCGGCCGATCCCGAGGCGATCGGCGCGGCCCTTGGCCTTGGGCCGCACGAGATCGGCTTCGAGAACCACCGCGTTTCATTCTGGTCGGCTGGAGTGCCTTACGTCACCATCCCCGTCGCCAATCTGGAGGCGGCTGCCCGGATCAGGCTGGACAACCAGGCGTGGTCGGAACTGGCACCGCGCAAAAGCGAATGGGCCTTCGCCAGCCCCTACATCTATTGCCGCGAGACGGTGCACCACGACAGTGCCTTCCATGTCCGCATGATGGTGCCCGGCAATCCGTCCTACGAAGACCCGGCGACCGGCTCGGCGGCGGCCGCGTTCGCCGGCGCGATCATGCATTTCGACGGCCCGACCGACGGCGTTTCACAACTGTGGATCGAGCAGGGGCTGGAGATGGGCCGGCCTTCGCGCATTCGCCTCGAACTGAATGTCGAAGGTGGCAAACTGACGGCCGCCCGCGTCGGCGGCCATGCGGTCAAGGTGGCGGAAGGCAGGCTTTTTGTTTGACGGGCGAGGCACTTCGGCGATTTGTCGGGAAATGAATCCCACGGGGCTGGACATGGCGGATGTCGGCGGCTATATGCCCGCCAACGCCGGTTTTACCGGCCGAGTGGGTGCGTAGCTCAGTTGGTAGAGCAGCTGACTCTTAATCAGCGGGTCCACAGTTCAATCCTGTGCGCACCCACCAAAAATCTTCAGGATTTGGTGGAAAGACCCCAGAACGTGTGACGGCGTTTTTGCACGTTGCACCTATCAGCCGGTTGCAGTCGGCGAGCCTGATTTCTATTGGATGGTGGGCCGTAGATAGGTGAGGGTTGCCCGGGCCAGCACGCTTTCGACTTCTGTGAAGCTTGTTTTGCTTTTGCTGGCAATCCATTCGAGTTCAGGAACCCTTGGCAACCGAAGCGCGTCACATATTCCAGAACCCGACAGAATTGGGTGGTGGAAGGACGTCGGCTCGTCGTTTGCATAGTAGGGGAAGCGAAAATATAACCAGATTGGCCCGCCATACCCCAGCTTGATGGTCATTCCCACTGTAACCCTGTGGCCAAAAACGTCTTCGAAAATTCCGCGGAAACCAAGGTCCCTGGCATCGTAGTTATGCCATTGCCTCACCAATCCCAAAGAACTCCATGCCTTCAGGGTATGGGCTTTCAGTTCTTCGCGATTGGGGAATTTCGTCATTTCTGGAGTTAGATGGGTTGGCGGATCGTAATAGCCGGTTTCTGCTCGCCATTCTTCTGCGGCATTGCGAAGATCTTCAAAAATCCGGACGATTCGCGGATTCATCGGATTCCCAGAGCGGACTGAAATCCGCCACTGAGAAATCATCTCGCACAGTTCCTCGACTGTATGGCCTGATCGCTCTGCCCAATCTTCTGTGGCCAGTATCCACGGCGAATTGTATTTCAGCCCGGCAAAAGCTCCGCACTTGCTGTCGAAATCTCTGATGATCCGAGCAAGAATATCGCGAAGCCCCTGTTTGGGGTCTCCGAAGATCTGTGAGCGTTTGTTCATCAATGGAATCCGCACTTAGGCCCGCCTTACTTCTCCGAAACACCAGCCTCCGCAAAGCTTGCCATGCGGGCGTGGCATTCTAGTGCCGAGCGGACGATGTTGACGGCGAGGCAGGCGCCGGAGCCTTCGCCGAGCCGCATGCCGAGATCGAGCAGCGGCGGCAGGCCGAGCGCCTCCAACAGGCGGCGGTGGCCGGACTCGGCCGAGACGTGAGCGGCCATGGTGTGGGCAAGGCCGGCGGGATGCAGCCCGGCCAAGGCTGCCGCGGCGGCGGTGCAGACGAAGCCGTCGAGCAGCACCGGCACGCCGAGGTGGCGCGCCGCCAGCGTCGCACCAAGGATCGCCGCGAGCTCGCGGCCGCCGAGCGTGGCCGCTATCTTCAGGGGATCGGCTAGAGCCGTGGCGTGGCGCTTCAGGCCGGCCTCGATGGCGACGATCTTGCGCACGAGGCCGGCATCGTCGACGCCGGTGCCACGCCCTGTCCATCGCTCCGCGCCACCACCGAACAGAGCGGTCGAGATGGCGGCGGCCGGCGTGGTGTTGCCGATGCCCATTTCGCCGAAACAGACAAGGTCGAGATCCCTGCTGATCGCGTCGTAGCCTGCCGAGACGGCGGCGAGGAAGGCCTCGTCGTCCATCGCCGGCTCTTGCGTGAAGTCGCCGGTCGGACGGTCGAGGTCGAGCGGGATGACGTCCAGCTCCGCGTCGGCGATACGGGCAAGCTGGTTGATGGCGGCGCCGCCGCCGGCGAAATTCGCCACCATCTGCACTGTGACCTCCGAAGGGAAGGCCGACACGCCCTGCGCGGTGACGCCGTGGTTGCCGGCAAAGACGAAGACCTTCACACGATCGAGCTTCGGCATGTCGCGGCCCTGCCAGCGCGCCAGCCAGGCGGCTATTGCCTCCAGCCGGCCGAGGCTGCCTTGCGGCTTGGTCAGCGTGTCCTGGCGGCGGGCGACGGCATTGGCCGCGGCGTCGTTGCCACTGGGCAGGTCGAGGCAGGCGGCGCGCAGTTCATCGAATGATTTGAAAGGCATGGGGGCGAAATCTCCGAAACAGAGTCAAGAAAGGGAAACGGAAGCGACGAGCAGGATTGCGGTCTCGCCCAGCTGCTGCAGGGCACCGACGGTGTCGCCGGTCTGGCCGCCGACCTGGTTCAGGCAAAGCGCCCGGAACGCGGCAAACAGAAACGCAAGCAGGATGAGCGCGAAGATGGCAGCGCTGAACCCAAGCGCCAGCAGCGCGGCCGCACCGAGCACAGCACCGGCTATAGCGGTTTCGGCCGTGACTGTGCCTGCATCAACCGAGAGGCCGTCGGCGCGGGCCGGCGGCAGCAGGTGCATGAAGGCGCCGAGCAGGCCGCGCGAAGCCGCTTGCGCGGCAATGAGGGCCCAAAGGACATGAGCCGGGCCGGCGAATCCAGAGAGCACGCTCCAGCGGATCAGCAGCGAGATGCCGAGCGCGCAGGCGCCGTAGGCACCGATGCGGCTGTCGCGCATGATCTCCAGTTTCCTGTCGCGCGTCTTGCCGCCGCCAAAGCCGTCGGCGACGTCCGAAAGCCCGTCCTCATGCAGGCAGCCAGTGACAAGCAAGATCGCGGCAAGGGCCAACGCTGCAGCAGGGCCAGCGGCAAGGCCGAGCCTCGTTCCGACGGCGTAGACCAGCGCACCGGCCAGAGCGACGGCGAGACCGGCGACCGGTGCGGCCCAGATCGCAGCAGCAAGGCTGCGGCCACGGAAGTCGGCTCTCGGCAGCGGCAGCCGGGTGAAAAAGACGAGGCAAAGCGCGATGTCTTCGAGAATTTGCTGTTGCGAGGCCCTCATGCGCCCCTCGCAATGGCATGGAAGAAGGTGCCGCTGAC
>NZ_SUEG01000021.1:51265-55071 GCF_005063415.1 Mesorhizobium sp. | reverse complement strand
CACAAGAAGATGGGCATCACCGCGAAGGGCGCCTGGGAAGCAGTCAAGCGGCATTTCCGCGAGATGAACCGCGACATCCAAACCACGCCGTTCACTGTCGTCGGCGTCGGCGACATGTCGGGCGACGTGTTCGGCAACGGCATGCTGCTGTCGGAGCAGACCCGGCTGATAGCCGCCTTTGATCATCGCGACATCTTCATCGATCCCGATCCCGACATGGCGGCTTCGATGGCCGAGCGCCGGCGTATGTTCGCTCTCGCCCGTTCAAGCTGGCAGGACTACGACAAGACGAAGCTGTCGGAGGGCGGCATCATCGTCTCGCGCAGCCAGAAGTCGATCACCTTGCCGGCGCCCGCGGCTGCGGCGATCGGCCTCGGCAAGACAACGGCCACGCCAGCCGAGATCATGAGTGCCATTCTCAAGGCGCCGGCAGACCTTTTGTGGTTCGGCGGCATCGGCACCTATGTCAGGGCATCGGGCGAGACCAACCAGGACGTCGGCGACCGTGCCAATGACGCGATCCGCATCACCGCGCTCGACCTGCGTGCCAAGGTCATCGGTGAGGGCGCCAATCTCGGCGTCACGCAGCGGGCGCGCATCGAATTCGGATTGAATGGCGGCCGCTGCAACTCAGATGCGATCGACAATTCGGGCGGCGTGAATTGCTCCGACGTCGAGGTCAACATCAAGATCGCGCTGGCTTCCGCCATGCGCAAGGGATCGTTGACCCGGCCGGCGCGCAACAAATTGCTGGCCGAGATGACCGATGAGGTCAGCGCCCTGGTGCTGTCCAACAATTACCAGCAGACGCTGGCGCTGTCCCTTGCCCGTAAGCGCGGACTCGCCGACATCGCCCATCAGAGCCGCTTCATGGCGGCGCTGGAGGCGCGCGGGCTGCTCGACCGTGCCGTCGAGGCGCTGCCGTCGCCGGCGGCCCTTGTCGAGCGCGAGACGCACGGTGAGCCGCTGACCCGGGCCGAACTCGGCGTGCTGCTCGCCTATGCCAAGATCGTGCTGTTTTCCGATATCGTCGCCAGCGACGTGCCGGACGATCCGCATTTCGACCGTGATCTGATGGGCTATTTCCCCGATCGCATGGCGAAGAAATACGCGGGAGAAATCCACGGCCATCGGCTGCGCCGCGAGATCATCGCCCGTGTCGTCGCCAATGATCTGGTCAATCGCGGCGGCCCGTCCTTCGTCAACAGGCTGCAGGAAGCGACTGGCCGCAGTGCCGCCGATGTCGTGCGCACCTTCGCCGTGGTGCGGGATGGCTTTGCGCTGCCGGCGCTCTACCGGCAGATCGACGCGCTCGACAACCAGATCGACGGACAGATCCAGCTCGACCTCTATCAGGCGGTCAGCCGGCTGATCTATGTGACCAGCGGCTGGTACCTGAAGAACGATGCCGGCACCGCACCGCTCGGGCAGCGGATCGCCGAGTTGCAGGATGCGCGCAAGGCGCTGGAGCCGAAG
This sequence comes from Mesorhizobium sp., assembly GCF_005063415.1. Classification (GTDB taxonomy): domain Bacteria; phylum Pseudomonadota; class Alphaproteobacteria; order Rhizobiales; family Rhizobiaceae; genus Mesorhizobium. The sequence goes on along the minus strand of NZ_SUEG01000021.1, from coordinate 53,595 downwards.
CTCGTTTCGCTGCTGCCGGCCTTCTCTCGCGAGCGGATCGAGGAGCGGCGGCACAGCCTGTCGAAGGGCGGCGCGCCCGAGAGCCTTGCCGAGCAACTGGCGTTGACCGATGTGGCGGAGCTCATCCCCGACATTGCGCTGACGGCGCGGACGGCAAATGCCAGCATCGTCGCTGCCGCCAAGGCGTTTTTTGCAGTCAGCGATGTCTTCCGCATCCCGCGCGTCGAGGATGCGGCGCGCTCGATCATGCCCTCGGATTACTACGATCAGCTGGCGCTTTCCCGCGCCACCGACACGATAGGCGCGGCCAGGCGCGGCATCGCCGTGGCGGCACTCACCAGTCATGCCGAGGCGGCGGATCCGGTGACAGCATGGTTGGAGGCCGGCGGCGAACGGGTCGGACGCATCCGCGAGCGGCTGCAGGCTCTGACCGAGGGCGGCGACATCACCGTGTCGCGGCTGTCGGTGGCGTCCGGCCTGATGAGCGATCTGACGGGGCTGTGAGACGTTCTTCCATATCGCGCGGGATTGCGGGGAAGAACTGCGCTATAGAGCGAATGGCGCCCTGCTTGGGGCGCCCGGAGCATGATCGCGAACGTAACGATCGGCTTTTGGACAAGATCGTGCTCAACAAGAAGACGGAGCGTCATTCCGATTCGATCGGCATGGAGCAAGCTGCAGCGGAGGGGACATGGCTGAGATGGCAGTGCAGCGTGCGTCGGGACGCGGCATCTGGGGATGGATGCTGTTCGACTGGGCGGCACAGCCGTTTTTCACGGTCGTCACCACTTTCATCTTCGGTCCTTATTTCGTCTCGCGCATGGCCAGCAATCCGGAGACCGGGCAAGCGGCCTGGGGCTACGGCATTGCCGCCGCCGGCCTTGTCATTGCCGTTTTGTCACCGGTCCTCGGGTCGATCGCCGATCAGACCGGACCACGCAAACCGTGGATAGCCTTCTTCGCCGCGGTCAAGATAACCTGCCTTACCCTGCTGTGGTTCGCCGCGCCCGGCTCTAATCTTTTTTTGGTCGTGGCGTTGTTCTCGCTGGCGTCGGTCGCGGCGGAATTCTCGACCGTGTTCAATGATTCGATGATGCCGCGCCTGGTGCCGAAGAGCGACATCGGCAGGATCTCGAACATGGCCTGGGGGCTCGGCTATCTCGGCGGCATGATCGCGCTGATCTTCGTCGTTACCGTCATGGCCGGCTCGCCTGAAACCGGCAAGACCGTCGTCGGGCTCGACCCGATCTTCGGCCTCGACCCCAGGCTCGGCGAGGACGCGCGCGCCACCGGACCGTTGTCGGCGGCCTGGTATTTCCTGTTCATCCTGCCGATGTTCTTCTTCACGCCTGATGCGATCAAAGGCATTCCAATCGGGCCGGCGGTGCGCGAGGGACTGTCGGAACTGAAGTCGACGCTGGCCGAAGTGCGCAAGCGCAGCGGCATTTTTCGCTTTCTCGTCGCTCGCATGATCTATCAGGACGGCGTCAACGCGCTGCTGGCGCTGGGCGGAACGTTTGCGGCGGCAATGTTCCATTGGTCGATTACCGAGATCGGCCTGTTCGGCATCATCCTCAACGTCGTTGCCATCGTCGGCTGCCTGGTTGCCGCACGCCTCGACTCAGCACTGGGTTCCAAGACCATAGTGATGATTTCGCTTGTCATGCTGAGCATTGCCACGATCGGCATCGTCTCGACCGGACCGGGCTATACGCTGTTCGGCGCCTGGGTGATGCCCGGACTGGACGGCGGCGGATTGTTCGGCACGGCGGCGGAAAAAGCCTACATTTTCTACGGCCTGCTGATCGGGCTTGCCTTCGGGCCGGTGCAGGCATCGTCGCGCTCCTACATGGCGCGCAGCGTCACCGCTGCCGAATCGGGCCGCTATTTCGGCATCTATGCGCTGGCCGGTCGGGCAACGAGTTTTGCCGCACCCTTCATGGTGGCCACGATCACCCTGGCCAGCGGCTCGGCGCGGCTCGGCATGGCGGCGATCGTGCTGTTCCTCGGTGCCGGCATGGCGATCCTGATCGGCACGCCCTATCCGGCGGATCGGCCGGCGGAGTGAGCTGCTCTTCCCTTCTCCCACGAGGGGGAGGGTAAGGCGTTCAATGCCGGAAATGCCTCACTCCGGTGAAGACCATGGCAATGCCGTGGTCGTCGGCGGCGGCGATGACGTCGTCGTCGCGCATCGAGCCGCCGGGCTGGATGACGGCGGTGGCGCCGGCTTCGATTGCCGACAAAAGCCCATCCGCGAACGGGAAAAAGGCATCGGAGGCGACGACCGAGCCCTTGGTCAAGGGCTCCGTCAGACCGGCAGCCTCGGCCGC
>NZ_SUEG01000021.1:44961-51255 GCF_005063415.1 Mesorhizobium sp. | reverse complement strand
CGAGGAATCGACCCGGCTCATCTGGCCGGCACCGATGCCGACGGTGGCGCCATCCCTGGCATAGACGACGGCGTTCGACTTGACGTGCTTTGCCACGCGAAAGGCGAATTTCAGATCGGCCAATTCGGCTGGTGTCGGAGCGCGCCTGGTCACCACTTTCAGGTCGAGATCATCCACCACCGCATTGTCGCGGCCCTGCACGAGCAAGCCGCCGGCAACCGATTTTAAGCCAAGGCCCGCCGCCCGCGGGTCGGGCAGGCCGCCGGTGACCAGAAGGCGTAGATTCTTCTTGGCGGCAATGATACGGGCTGCTTCTTCGGACGCCTCCGGTGCGATGATCACTTCGGTAAAGGTCTTGACGATCTCTTCGGCGGTTGCTGCATCGAGGATGCGGTTCATGGCGACGATGCCGCCGAAGGCCGAGATCGGATCGCAGGCCAGCGCCTTGGCATAGGCCGCCTGCAGCGAAGCGGCTTCGGCGACGCCGCACGGATTGGCGTGCTTGATGATGGCAATTGCGGCGGAGCGGGCCGGATCGAATTCGCCGACCAGCTCGAAGGCAGCGTCGGTGTCGTTGATGTTGTTGTAGGAAAGCTGCTTGCCCTGAAGCTGGCGCGCCGTGGCGACGCCCGGCCGCCTGTCGCCATTGACATAGAAGCCGGCGCCCTGATGCGGGTTTTCGCCATAGCGCATCACCCATTGCAGCTTGCCGCCGAAGGCGCGCCATGTCGGATGCTCGATCTCAAGCGCCTCGGCGAACCATCCCGAAATCGCCGCATCGTAGGTGGCGGTGCGGGCAAAGGCCTTGGCTGCCAGCTTCTTGCGGAAATCCAGCGACAACGACCCGAAATTCATCTCCAACGCGTTGAGCACCGAGGCATAGTCATCGGGGTCGGTGACGATGCCGACATAGGCGTGGTTCTTGGCCGAGGCTCGGATCATCGCCGGGCCGCCGATGTCGATGTTCTCGACGATCGCCGCGTAGTCGGCGCCGGAGCGACGCACCTCTTCGAACGGATAAAGATTGGAGACGACGAGATCGATCGGCTCGATGCCGTGGTCGCGCATCGCCGCGGCGTGCTCGGGATCGTCGCGCACGCCAAGCAGTGCGCCGTGCACCGACGGGTGCAGCGTCTTGACGCGGCCGTCCATGATCTCGGGAAAGCCGGTGAGCTCGGACACGTCGCGCACCGCCATGCCCGCCTCGGCAAGGGCCCTTGCGGTGCCGCCGGTCGAGACCAGCTCGACGCCGGCCGAGGCCAGCGCCCTGGCGAAATCGATCAGGCCGGTCTTGTCGAAGACGGAGAGCAGCGCGCGACGGATGGGTACAAGGTCGGGCGCGGGAATATTCTTGGCGGCGACGGCCATGGGCTGGCGGCCTTTCCAGTTCTGGTTGGAGAGCGTCCGCGGGCCGTAGCATATGAGGCCCGGAAATCAAGCCGCAAGGCTTGATCAGTGTCTGCCGGTGCCACCGGCTTCAGCTTTTTCCGGACGGCCGGCGATGATGGTGCGCGTCAATTGCCAGTGGACCTCGGAAATTTCCGAGGCCTTGAAGGCAAGCACGATCTGGCGGCTGCGGCGTGGGCCGCCGAGTCCGGCGAAATAGATCGATTCCTCGACCTCGGGCGCCACTTCGGTAGAGGTAAACACCCAGGTGTCGGCATGGTCGGCGGCCAGCACCAGACGGTCATGCTCATCCTGGAGCAGGTTTATATCGGGATGGACATGGAAACGCACCGTGACGAAATCACGGCCATTGTTGCGGATAGAAGCGCCGCCCGGGCGCAGGAAGCGATCCCTGCCGGCAAGCACATTGCCCTCGGTCGATAATTTCAGCTCACGCTCATGCAGGAAGCCGAAGCGCGCCACATAGCCGTCATGGCGAGCGATGAAGCCTTGGCTGCCCCTCTGGTCGGTGCGCTTGCAAGGCACATGCTGCGGTCCGCCGATCAAAGGCGTGCCGAGCAGGTCGTTGACGCGCAGGGAGTGGTTGAAGCGCGACGACGACGTGTCGTTGATGGTGGCGGTCGAGTGGGCGGCGGTGGCGCGGGCAAGCGGCCGGAACTCGGCGGCGCCATAAGTGTCTATTCCGGCGTTGACGATATAGTGCTGGCGGCCCGACGACAATTCGAAGGCGAGGCATCCGGCGTGAGCGGCATTGGATACGTCGACGGGGGGTGGCGGGCCGGTATCGGCGATCACCGTGACACCGCCCATCGACAGGCGCTCATAACCCGAATGCGGCGCGTGCAGCAACGGTGCGCCGGCGGTGTCGTCGTGATGCAGGATGCTGGCGATACGGTCGTGAATAGTGGCGCCCATGCCGTTGAAGCGGGCAAGGCTACCATCCTGATGGCGAAAGAAGCGCAGTGCCGGCAGCATCCGGTCGATGGCGCCGATCAGGGCGACCGGCGGCGTCTCGGCCTGATTGGCGTATGTCTGGCGCAACGGCAGAAGGTCGGCGAGGATTTCAAGCACGGTCATCGGATTGCGCGAGATATGGCCTCCGTCAGGCAGGATCTGGCGGTCGAGCTCCTCGGCGAGATTTCGGGTGGCACCGCGCAGCGCCGAGGCCGGCGCCGGCAGCGACAAAGCGGCAAAGGCCAGCGCAATGCGCGCGCGCAGCCTGTCCTTGCCGTCCGGCATCTCGCGCGCCATGGCGCGCAGATAGCGGATCTGGACGGCGAGCGATTTCAGAAACGCGCGGTAGAACGGAAATTCGGCGCCCTGCAACACGATCGAGGAATGCTGCAGCCAGGCAATGACACGCTTGGCCGTCGTGCCGGGCTCCCAGGCGACGCCGGAAATATAGCTGCCATGGATTGCAATCCAGTCGGAAACCAGCGCCCGCGCGTTGGCGGCGGCGAGCTCGGTACCTGCGGCACGCATATGGCGCAGCCAGCGAAAGCCGTGCAGCGTCTTTTGCCAGCCGGGATTGGGCACATCGATCTGGAAGGGCGATTTGCCGCCTGTCTCGACCAGATGCCCCGAAAGCGGATAGCGGCCGTAATAGATCTCGAGCGCGATCTGAGGGTCGGCGAGACGCAGGTCCGGCGGGGCAATCAGGACGCGCTCCGGCGTGCGGCCTGAGTAGCGCCAGCGATAGAGTGGCCCGGCACGCAAGCGCCGGCGCGTCTTGCGCCAGAACTCCCTCGCGACAAGCGTCCACAGACGCGTCGTGTTACCGGCAGCGATTGCCAAAACCCCTCCTGATCGTCCTCACCCAAGCACAAGTTTATATGATTCAAGAACTTGTGCGAAGGCGAATTCCGCGGCAGCGTGGCCGTTCAGCCTGTTTTCCATGCCTCCTCGCCCCAAGAAGTCGGATGGCGCTTCAAGATCGGCCCTTAGCCGGCTCTGCGCATGCGGGCGGCAAAGAAGCCGTCCAGCCCCGAGCGGCTCGGCGAGCCTAGCTCCAGATCGGCAGGCGTGGTGCGCAACATGCCTTGCGGCGTCAGGAACGGGTCGATGCCGGCGATCTCACCCGGCCGAAGCGGGTCGTCGACGATTTCCGCATCGCCGGCAAGAAAGTCGCGATAGAGCTCTTCGCCTTCCAGCGGATCGAGTGAACAGTTGGAAAAGACGATGCGACCGCCAGGCTTGACCAGGGTGACGGCGCGGGCAAGCAGCCGGCGTTGCAGGTCGGCCAGTTTTTCGACGTCGGCCGCCGTCTTCGTCCAGGGAACGTCGGGATGCCGGCGCACCGTGCCGGTCGAAGAGCAAGGTGCGTCGATGAGGACGGCGTCGAAGCGGTCCTTCGGCTCGTATTTGAGCAGATCGGCCTGGACGATCTCGGCGGCCAGACCGAGCCGTTCGAGGTTTTGCGTCAGCCGTGCCAGCCGCGTTTTGGACATGTCGAGCGCGGTGACGTGGGCGCCGGCGAGGATCAGCTGGGCGGTCTTGCCGCCGGGGGCGGCACAGAGGTCGGCGATTCGCAAACCATTGACGTTGCCGAACAGCCGGGCCGGCAGGCTGGCCGCCGCATCCTGAACCCACCAGGCGCCTTCCGCGAAACCGGGCAGTTCGGTAACGGAAGCGCTGAGCTTTTCCACCCGCACCGTGCCGGTCGGCAAGACAAAGCCGCCGAGCCGTTCGGCCCACAGCGCTGGGTCCGACTTGACCGAGAAATCGACCGGCGCCTCATGGCGATGGGCGAGCAGTATCTGCCTGGCCTTGTCGAGGCCGTAGACCGTTTTCAAACGGTCGGAAAACCATTTTGGCGCCTCGTCGGTGGCGGCAAGTGCGGCCGCGAGCTCGTCCTGCTTGGCCCGCGCCAGCGTGCGCAGCACGCCGTTGACGAGGCCGGAAAAGCGCGCCGTGCGCGGATCGGACTTGGCGTGCGTCACGGCGAGGTCGACTGCGGCGCTGTCGGGAACATCGAGGAACAGGATCTGCGCCGCCGCCACATGCAAGATGTGCGAAAGCGCGGTGGCGTTGGGCGGCAGCGGCTTTTCCAGGCGGCGGGCCAAAAGGCCTGATATGGTCATGCGGTAGCGCAGAGCGGTGACCAGAATAGCGCGCACCAGGGCGCGGTCGCGCAAGTCGAGCGCCTTGTATTGCGGATGGCCGTTCTCATGGTCGGTCAGCCCGTCGAGTGGCGTTTTCGCATCAATGACGGCGGCAAGCAGGCGCGCGGCTGCCTTGCGCGCGGCGAGGCCGGCTACGTACTCGCCGCTCGAATTGTGTTCACGATCGCCTGAAATTCCGTGCCGGCGCTTCGCTAAGCTCACGACCACGGACCTTTGGGTCCGGTCGGATTGCGTCCCCAGGGATTGGGTCTCGGCTTGGCCGGCTCAGGCGGCCTCTCGGGCCGCGCGGCCCTGTCCCACGGACCAGACGGCTGCTGCCCGGTCCCTTCCGGCGCCGGCCTTGGCGTCGCGGCCGCTTCGGGTGCGCCGGCCATTTCGCTCGCCATCCTCTGCAACGCGGCGATGCGGTTTTCTGTGCTCGGGTGAGTGGAAAACAAACTGTCCATACGCTCGCCGGAAAGAGGATTGATGATGAAGAGATGGGCGGTTGCTGGATTGCGCTCGGCATCCGGGTTGCGGATGCGTTCGGCGCCCCGCGCGATCTTGTCAAGTGCCGAGGCGAGCCACAGCGGGTGTCCACAGATTTCGGCACCGCGCCGGTCGGCCTCGTATTCGCGGGTGCGGCTCACCGCCATCTGCACGATCATGGCTGCCAGGGGCGCGACTATCATCGCCACCAGCACGCCGACGATGCCAAAGGAATTGTTGTTGTCGCGGTTGCCGCCGAAAAAGAAGGCGAAATTGCCGAGCATCGAAATTGCGCCGGCAAAGGTGGCGACGATCGTCATGGTTAGCGTATCGCGGTGCTGCACATGGGCGAGCTCATGCGCCATCACCGCCGCGACTTCTTCATGCGAGAGCTGCTCGAGCAGGCCGGTGCTGGCGGCGACAGCGGCATTTTGCGGATTTCGGCCGGTGGCGAAGGCATTGGGCTGCGGATTGTCGATGAGATAGGTTCTCGGGATCGGCAGGCCGGCACGTTGCGCGAGACCCTTCACGATGGCGTAATATTCAGGCGCGTTGCGTTCGTCGACCTCGATCGCACGGTGCATCGACAGCACCATCTTGTCGGCGTTCCAATAGCTGAACAAATTGGTGCCGGCGGCGATCAGCAAGGCAATCATCATACCGCCGGATCCGCCGACCAGATAGCCGACGCCCATGAACAGGGCCGTCATTGCGGCCAAAAGCATGGCGGTGCGAAGGGTGTTCATCGTCTGCTCCGTTCTGGCCCAACAAAGGGGTCGATCCTTGTGGGCCCATCGCTATATGATGGGAAACAGCGGTTCCCGTTTCAATCGGGGCTGTTTCAATCTAGCGGAAGATCGCATGATCGACAAAACCAGCCAAACGCAAGCTAACGGCTCGCCGCAAAAGCCGCTGACGCCGGCAGCTAGGCGCGCCTTGGCCGAGGCCGAGGCCCGGCGGGAGAAATATCGCGAGAAGGAAGCCGCACAACCGAGAGAGATCGGCGGGCGCGGCGGCAAGGAGCCCGGCCGCTATGGTGACTGGGAGGTCAAGGGTCTGACCAGCGACTTTTAGCCCAAGCAGGGTGCCAAACTAGGCAGGCTGCGCGGTCCGCTCCGCTTCGATGGCAATCCAGCCGCTGGCATCGACGGCGATGCCGATCGCTTGATAGCCGGCGATGGTGGCATGTGGCGTCTCCAACGGATGCCGGTGCGTGGCGCTTATCACCACGATTGCGGCGCCCGCGGCTTCGGCCGCCGCAATGCCGGCCGGCGCGTCCTCGAAGACGAGGCAGTTG
>NZ_SUEG01000021.1:41495-44951 GCF_005063415.1 Mesorhizobium sp. | reverse complement strand
CCTCCGCCGCAACGATCACGGCGGGAGCCGGAATACCCGCGGCCTGCAGGCGCAGCAGGGCAAGCTCGCGCGGCGCCGAGGTCGCGATCGCCCAGCTTCCGGGCGGAAGCGACGCCAGGAACGCCCCGGCGCCCGCAATCGGGCGAATGCCCTCGACATCGGCCGCCTCGGCCTGCAGAAGCGAATCGGCTTCGCGGGCAGGATCGACGCCTGGGAGCGCCAGCCGGCCGATGGTCTCGATCGCCCGCACGCCGTGGATGGTCGGCAGGAATGCGGCGACGTCAAGACCTTGCCGATGCGCCCAAGCTGCCCAGACCCTTTCCGCCGCGGCAATCGAATTGAGAATCGTGCCGTCCATATCGAACAGGAAGGCCGCGAATTTTCTGCCTGCAAACATCGGTTTTCCCGGAGTCATCTTGGAGGGATTATTTCGAAAGACGCGTGTCGATCGACCGTAACGTTGCCGCGTCCGTATGGGAAGCCGCGAGGGCGTCGTTTTCGACGTTCGCAAGGAACCGCCGCACACTCTCCTGCGTTGACCAGCACTATCTTCCATGACGATCGTAGGGGGACGGCGATGCTGATCAGGCTCGGCTATGAAATTGCCATTGAATGCGCTGCAGCCACGCCGGTCGTTTCGCTGCTCGATATCCACAGGGATCGCCAGGCCGACATCAAGCGGCAGACGCGCGTGCTGACCTCGCCGTCGGTTACAACCAGGGTCTACCACGATCTTTTCGGCAATAGCTGCCGCCGCTTCACGGCGCCAGCCGGAAGCTTTCGCATCCTCTATGACGCGGTGGTCGAGGACAGCGGCGAGCCGGACGAAGTCAACACGCTGGCCAGGGAAGTCCCGGTCGCCGAATTGCCGGACGAGGTGCTCGGCTATCTGCTCGGCAGCCGTTACTGCGAGACCGACCATCTCGGCGACCTGGCATGGCAACTGTTCGGCCAGCTCCCGCCGGGCTGGGCGCGGGTGCAGGCGATCGTCGACTATGTCCACAACCGGCTGTCGTTCGGCTACGGCTATGCGCGCTCGACCCGCACGGCGGCGCAGGCGCATGAGGAACGCGTCGGCGTCTGCCGCGACTTTGCCCATCTGGCGATCACGCTCTGCCGCTGCATGAACATCCCGGCCCGCTACGTGAACGGCTATCTCGGCGATATCGGCGTGCCCGCCGATCCGGCACCAATGGATTTCTCGGCGTGGGTGGAAGTGTTCCTCGACGGCAGATGGTACACTTTCGATCCTCGCCACAATGTGCCGAGGATCGGCCGCGTCGTCATCGCCCGCGGCCGCGACGCCACCGACGTGCCGCTGCTGCACAGTTTCGGCCCGCATCGGCTCACCCTGTTCAAGGTCTGGACGCACGAGCAGGAAGGCAATCTGTTCAAGCCGCCTTATCGTGGCGTCGACAAGACCGTCAGCGCACGGATGCTGGCCTAGTCTTACGGGACACATTCACAGTCCGTGGTTCCATTTCTCGCCACCGCGGTCGTGCTGAACCGGTTCGATACATCTCGTCTGTACCGGATTGGGACGCAGTCCAGTCGTCCTGAATTGCGAGCCTGATCTTGGTAAGCGCTTTGTCAACAAAGCCGCGCCGACGCGGCTTTCGTACACCAGTTGTTTACTTTGCCGCCGCTCGAAAACGTTTGGAAACAATGGCCTGAGCGCGGGCCGGTCGCTTTCCCGGGCCTGGCGGCGCGATCCGGCCGGATTCCTGCAATGCGCGTTCGGACAGCTGCAGGCTGTAGCGAATGGAGGCGGAAGGAATGCGGCGTTTCGGGGGTCTTGTTCAGGCGATCGGCGGCTTTGCCGGGGATCGCAGCGGAAATTTCGCGGTGCTGTTTGGGATAATCGGCTCGGTGTTGGCACTGAGTGTCGGCTTTGCCGTCAACTTATCCCAACTCTACAATGTGAAATCGAGCCTGCAGGGCGTGGTCGATGCGGCGGTCACCTCGACGGCCCGCGACTTGACAACCGGCGTCATCAGCGAGACCGACGCCAGCAAATCGGTGCAGGCCTTTCTCGACGCCAACAGCATGGCGGGTATCCTGCAGGACAACCAGATCGTTCTCGATAATCTGGTTGTCGACAGGACAGCCAAGACTGTCCAGGCGGACGCCCATGTCAACGTCAACTACTATTTCCCGCTTTTCAGCACGGGTGGCATGCAGCGCGTCCCCGCATCTACGACGGCGCTCTATTCGGACAAGCAGATCGAAGTCGCGATGATGCTGGACGTGACCGGGTCGATGGCCGGCCAGAAAATCATCGATCTGCGGGCGGCTGCGGCGAATGCCGTCGACAGCTTCCTGGGCGGCCAGGACCCTGCCAACCCGCGAGTGCGCGTCTCCATCGTGCCCTACGCGAATTCGGTGAATGCCGGCGCGCTTGCCGCCAGCAGCGTCTATGTCGAAACCTCCACCAGCCAGCGCAAGCAGGCGCCCGGCAATGGCGCCGTACAGTATGTCTCCGGCTTTGTGCGTCCGGACAATTGTGCCACCGAGCGCAAAGGGACCTATCAGTATTCGGATGCAGGCCCCGACGTCAGCATGGTCAATCGGGACTACCTGCTGTCATCCTTCGCCTGGCAGACCGGCACGGCTGCCTGCCCTGCCGCCGCGTTGAAACCGCTGACGGCGGATGCCACGGCGCTCAAGAACGTCATCAAGACCTTTGTAGCGTCGGGTGGCACCGCCGGCCATGTCGGCGTGCAGTGGAGCTGGTACATGCTTTCGGAAAACTGGGGCAGTGTGATGAAAGCCTCGGAACGGCCGGCCAAGATGGATCCAAAGAACGTTGCCAAGATCGCGATCCTGATGACTGATGGCGAATTCAACCTGTCCTATTTCGACGCCAGCACCGTCGGTGACGTCTACAATAGCGCGGGCAAGGAGCCGCCCCGCACGGCGGCCAAGACACTCTGCGCTGCGATGCGCAACAAGGGCATCGAGATATTCACCATCGGGTTTGACCTAAACGAAACGAATGCCAAGGCGACGCTCCAGGATTGCGCGAGCCCGGACACCGCCAAGATCAAGCACTTTTATCAGGCGGCCAATGGAACCGAACTCAACCAGGCTTTCCAGGATATAGCCCGCAACGTCGAGATGTTGACCGTAACCAAATAAGGGCCAATAGCCCAAAAAGAAAAGGCCGCCGCTTCTCGCGAAGCCGGCGGCCTTCCGTGTTTCCGTCCATGGCGCGGCTCCTGGCTGCGACACTGGTCGCCAGCCGCGCATCTCGCGCCTTAACGGGAAGACTGCTTCCCGAAAGTGCGATCCGCTGAGGCCACGTTCTGGAAAACGAAATCACTCGACATCGGATCACCTCCTTTCGATTTGTTGAACACTTCCTCATGATGGGGTGTCATCCGGCAAATGGCAAGGCGCGGCACCCGAAAATCCTGAACAAGCGTGCTTGCGCGCCCAAGCGGCTTGCGGCCCGCC
>NZ_SUEG01000021.1:28613-41485 GCF_005063415.1 Mesorhizobium sp. | reverse complement strand
GATCGGGCAGGCAAGATCGAGCCGCTATTGTTCCGGGCCACTATTTTGCCGGGTAAGGGAGGACGGGGATGGAAGCAGCCGAGAGAGCGGCCCGGATTGTTCGGACGGTCATCGAAACGCTGAAGCCGGGTTTCGCGGTGAGGCTGTGGACAGGCGAGCGGATCGGCCCGGCTACCGGCCCGGTGCTCACCATCAACGACCAGGACATCGTCTGGCAGATCGTACGTCGGCCCTCTTTATCGACGCTGATCGAGATGTGGATTGCCAAGGCGGTCGACGTCGAAGACGGATCGCTGTTCGATTTCTACGCCTTGCCCACGCATGGCAAGCTCAGGACCAAGCTCAAGACATTGCCGAAGCTGGCGATCCTGCGCGACCTGCCGGCGGTGCTGTTTTCGCGAAAACAGATGACGACGCGAACCGATCTTTCCGGCCGCAATCCTTACGTCAGCGGTTCGAGCAAAGAGGCGATCCAGCATCACTACGACATTTCCAACGCATTCTACCGGCTCTTCCTCGACGAGCGCATGGTCTATAGCTGCGGCTACTTCAAGGATTTCGCCAACGATATCGATCAGGCCCAGAGAGACAAGCTCGACCATATCTGCCGCAAGCTTCGGCTGAAGCCCGGCGAAAAACTGCTCGACATAGGCTGCGGCTGGGGAGCAATGCTCATCCATGCGGTGAAGAATTATGGCGTCGTCGGCCACGGCGTCTCGCTGTCGGAGGCACAGACCGAGCTCGCCCGCGATCGCATCCGCGCCGAGGGGCTGGAGGACCGCATCACCATCGAGATCAAGTCCTATGCCGAGCTGTCCGGCTCCTTCGACAAGATCTCGTCGATCGGCATGTTCGAGCATCTGGGGCTTGCCAACCATGCGGCCTATTTCTCGAGGATCCATCGCCTGCTCAAACCGGGCGGCATCTATCTGCACCACGCCATCACTCGGCGCGACAAGGGCAACATGAAGAAGACGCTGCGCAAGGGGCCGGAATTCAAGGCGCTGATCAAATACATTTTTCCGGGCGGCGAGCTCGATACGATCGGCATGACGCTCGGCAATCTCGAGGCGCACGGCTTCCTCGTCTACGACGTCGAAAACTTGCGCGAGCACTATGCGCGCACCTGCAGGCTGTGGGCAGAGCGTCTCCACGCACGCTTCGACGAAGCCATCGCCGAGGTCGGCGAAGCCAAGGCGCGGCTCTGGCTGCTTTATCTCACCGGCTGCTCGATTACCTTCGAACGTGCATCGGCGCAGATTTTCCAGACCGTCGCCACCAGGCGCGCGCGTGGGCCGAGCGGCCTGCCGCCGACGCGGGCGGATTTGTACCGATAGCTACACAAACCGCATCGTGGCGCCGATCTCGACGCGGGCCGGTCGGTCGACGGTGCAGTAGACGCCGAGATTATGGGCGTTGTGGCGGACCAGGCTGCGCAGGATTGCCGGGTCGTGGTCGAACCCGTCCTGGCCAATGATGGTGAAGCCGCAGCGGCGGCACGGCTCGGAGATGGTCAGGAGCAGGTCGCCGATTGCCAGCTTGCGCCCGATCCATTCCGTCTCGGGGAACGACCCATCGACCTCCGGCATATCGACGACGATGTTGGGGCGGAAGCGGCGCGCGTCGGCGGTGCCCTCTGGATGCAGCACTTTCAAACGCGCCAGTGAGGCGGTGGTCAGCAGATGAATAGGGGCTTTGACGTAGCGTTCCGTCAACAGAGGGCCGGCGTAATCCGGAGCCGCATTTTCCCGGCGGAACGGCCGGATGGAAGCCGCAAAGCCGAGATAGGCGGAAATGACGCGGTCGCTATCGGCGCCAGGTGCGGCCAGCCAGTCGCCGTCCGGGACCGCGACTTGCAATTCGCCGGCCTGCGACAGCCGGGTGCGGATGCGGGGCACCTTGTGCCATTTCGCTTCGCGGTCGGGCCGCGCGATTTCATCGGTCGAGGTATCGACAAGACCACACAGGCGGTCGCCTTCGACGGTATACCAGTCGACGGAGATCGCCTCCTGAAACTCGCCGGCGAGCGAGCTGGCGGGATAGCGCCAAAGCTCGGTGACGGCGCCCAATGCGGGTTGCATCAGCCCTTCTTGTTTTGCCGGTTGGCGATCAGGTCGTCGACGACCGCCGGATCGGCGAGCGTCGAGGTGTCGCCGAGCGCGGCAAAATCGTCCTCGGCGATCTTGCGCAGGATGCGCCGCATGATCTTGCCGGAACGGGTCTTCGGCAGGCCGGGCGCGAACTGGATCTTGTCGGGCGAAGCGATGGCGCCGATCTCCTTGCGGACATGGGCGACGAGCTCCTGGCGCAATTCCTCGCTTGGCGTCTCGCCGGCCATCAGCGTGACATAGCAGTAGATGCCCTGGCCCTTGATATCGTGCGGGTAGCCGACGACGGCGGCCTCCGAGACCTTCTCATGCGAAACCAGCGCCGATTCGACCTCGGCGGTGCCCATGCGGTGGCCGGAGACGTTGATGACGTCGTCGACGCGGCCGGTGATCCAGTAGTAGCCGTCAGCATCGCGGCGGCAGCCGTCACCGGTGAAGTACCTGCCCTTGTAGGTCGAGAAATAGGTCTGCACGAAGCGGTCGTGATCGCCATAGACGGTGCGCATCTGGCCCGGCCACGAGTCGGCAATACAAAGATTGCCGCTGGCTTCGCCTTCCAGCACCTTGCCGTCGGCATCGACCAGCTGCGGGTTGACGCCAAAGAAGGGCCGCGTCGCCGAACCCGCCTTGAGGTGGGTGGCGCCCGGAACCGGCGTGATCATGATGCCGCCGGTCTCGGTCTGCCACCAGGTGTCGACGATCGGCACCTTGCCGTTGCCGACGACGTTGAAATACCACTCCCAGGCTTCCGGATTGATCGGCTCGCCGACGGTGCCGAGCACGCGCAGCGACTTGCGCGACGTTTTGGTGACATGGGCATCGCCGGCGCCCATCAGCGCGCGCAGCGCGGTCGGTGCGGTGTAGAAGATGTTGACCTTGTGCTTGTCGATCACGTCCCAGAAACGCGACTGCGACGGGTAGTTCGGCACGCCCTCGAACATCAGCGTGGTGGCGCCGTTGGCGAGCGGCCCGTAGACGATATAGCTGTGGCCGGTGACCCAGCCGACATCGGCGGTGCACCAGTAGATATCACCGTCGTGATAGTCGAAGACATATTGGTGGGTCATCGAGACATAGACGAGATAGCCGGCGGTGGTGTGCAGCACGCCCTTCGGCTTGCCGGTCGAGCCGGATGTGTAGAGGATGAACAGCGGGTCCTCGGCGTTCATCTTCTCGGGCTTGCATTCGGCCTTAACCGTGGCGACCTCGTCATGGTACCAGACGTCGCGCCCGGCAGCCCAGCCGGTCCTGCCGCCGGTGCGGCGTACTACCAAGACCTTTTCGACTTTCGTTCCAGCCTTGGCGGCGATCTCGATCGCCTTGTCGGTGTTGTCCTTCAACGGGATAGACTTGCCGCCGCGTAGGCCTTCGTCGGCGGTGATGACGAAGGTCGACTTGCAGTCGTCGATGCGTCCGGCCAGCGCATCCGGCGAAAAGCCGCCGAAGACGACCGAATGAATGGCGCCGATGCGCGTGCAGGCGAGCATCGCATAAGCGGCCTCCGGGATCATCGGCATGTAGATAGTGACACGGTCGCCCTTCTTGACGCCGTGCTTCTTCATCACATTGGCGAGGCGGCAGACATGTGCGTGAAGTTCGTTATAGGTGATCTTCCTGTCGTCGTAGGGATTGTCGCCTTCCCAGATGATGGCGGTCTGTTCGCCGCGCTTCTTCAGATGCCGGTCGATGCAGTTCCAGGAAACGTTGGTCTGGCCATCCTCGAACCATTTGATTGAGACCTTGCCGTCGAAGGACGTGTTCTTGACCTTGCTGTACGGCTTGAACCAGTCGATGCGCTTGCCGTGCTTGCCCCAAAACTTGTCCGGGCTCTTGACGCTGTCGGCGTACCATTTCAGGTAGGTGTCATTGTCAATCAGCGCGTACTTCTTCCACGCCGGCTGGACGCGATGGACATGAACATCGGACATTCTTCGCCTTCCTCCCCAAAACCAAACCGCCGGCTTGACTGCCGGCAGGATCGCAGCGATGCGGCTGCGAATTCGCGCGCATTATTAACAGTTCGGCCGCGACGGCAACATTAGACGTTGGATTCGCGCGGCGGGATGCCGCAGGCGCCTTACCAGGCGGTGTCAGCACTCTCGTGAGGTGGCTGCTAAGCACATGTTTTTGCGGGAGGAATCTGGTTCGATCATAGAAATATCAATAGACGATTAAGCAAATGGGGTGCACAATTTCAGGCTGGGAGGAAGGAGAATCAACCAGGGGACCGCAATGCGCGACCATTCCGAAATGGACCTGATGCTCAAGGGCTATGGCTTGACCACGGCCAAGATTCTTTATCACTTTCCCGATCATCCGCATCTGCTGCAGAGCTTCATCTGGCAGGATTACGACATCGCCCCGAAATTTCCGGTGCTGATCCGCTTCATCGAGTTCTGGCAGGCCAAGCTCGAAGGCCCGCTGCATTCGGTCAGCTACACGCATCAGAAGCTGATCGCGCCGAACGAATGGCGCAAGGTCGACGGCGAGTTCGTGCTACATTAGCCGGGCGGGCGGCAGCCTGGGAGCCGCCGCCCAGCTTTTGGAGCGTCAGACTGCGGGCGGGTTCAGCCGGGCAAACCCCTCCTGCCGGCGATAGGGAAAATACGGGTAGGGTGCGGTGATCTCACTTGCCGTGTCGAGCTTCTCCATCTGCTCGGCTGTCAATGACCATCCGACGGCGCCGAGATTCTGGCGCAACTGCTCCTCGTTGCGCGCGCCGATGATGACGGAGGCGACGGTCGGCCGCTGCAGCAGCCAGTTGATGGCGATCTGCGGTACGGTCTTGCCGGTTTCCTCGGCGATAACATCAAGCGCGTCGACCACCCGATAGAGATGCTCGTCCTCGACGGGCGGTCCGAAGCTTGCGGTATCGTGCAGTCGGCTTTTCTCCGGCAACTTTTCGCCGCGGCGAATCTTGCCGGTCAGGCGGCCCCAGCCGAGCGGGCTCCACACCAGCGCACCGACGCCCTGGTCGAGGCCGAGCGGCATCAACTCCCATTCATAGTCGCGCCCGATCAGCGAATAATAGACCTGATGGGCGACGTATCGGGGATAGCCGTATCTGTCCGCCAGGCCGAGCGATTTCATCGCTTGCCAGCCGGAAAAATTGGAGACGCCGACATAACGCAGCTTGCCGGCGCGCACGAGACTGTCCAGTGTCGACAGCACCTCCTCGATCGGTGTTGCGGCGTCGAAGGCGTGCAGTTGCAGCAGGTCGATGTAATCGGTGCCAAGACGCTTCAGCGCGTCTTCGACGACCTTGATCAGGCGTGAACGTGACGAGCCGGCATCGCTGGGACCGTCGCCCATCGGCAGCGAGGTCTTGGTCGAGATCAGCACGGCGTCGCGGCGGCCCTTGATGGCAGCGCCGAGCACTTGTTCGGAAGCGCCATTCGAATAGACATCGGCGGTGTCGAACAGGTTGACGCCGGCCTCAAGGCAGATATCGACCAGCCGCCGTGCTTCCGTCGCATCGCTGTTGCCCCAGGCGCCGAACAGCGGGCCTGAACCGCCGAAGGTTCCAGCGCCGAACGAGAGCGCCGGGACCTTCAGGCCTGATGCGCCAAGATTTCGATAATCCATGGGTTTGCTCCTTGTGGAAGGATGGCTGTTTCAAAGATTGGTTGAGGTTTGCCGTTCTATGACCGCGCGATTTCCGGTGTGGCGAGGACAGGATCTCGGTCGAGGCGCAGCGCAAACGCCGCCACGGCAAGCGCTGAAAGCGGCAACAGGGCCGCGACCCAGGTGACGGCGTCGAGGCCGGGACCATGGGCGATGACCACGCCGCCGAGCCAGGCGCCGGCCGCATTGCCGAGGTTGAAGGCGGCGATGTTGAAGGATGAGGCGAGGCTCTGGCCGGCGCCTTGTGCCTTTTCCAGTACCCACATCTGCAGCGGCGCCACAGTGGCGAAGGCGGCGGCGCCGAGCAGGCCGACATAGATAACGGCCATGACCTGGCTGTGCAGGGCGAAGGTCATGGTGCCGAGCACCAGCGCCAGGACGACGAGACTTCCGAGAACGGAAGGTACCAGCCAGCGGTCGGCGAACTTGCCACCGGCGAGGTTGCCGGCGATGAGGCCGCCGCCGAAGACCAGCAGGATCGGCGACACCGCTGCTTCGTCAAAACCGGTGATCTCGGTCAGCAACGGGGCGATGTAGGTGAAAACGGCGAAGACGCCGGCATAGCCAAGCACGGTGGTGGCAAAGCCAAGCAGGACAGGCGTGCGGCCGAGCACGGCGAGATCGGCGCGCAAATTGCTCTCCTCAGGTTCTGTTCGGCTGCGCGGCACCAGCAGGAGAATGATGGCGAAGGCGGCGATGCCGACCAGTGTCACCGACCAGAACGTCGCGCGCCAGCCGAAGGCCTGGCCGAGCCATGTGCCGAAGGGCACGCCGAGGATGTTGGCGATGGTCAGGCCGGTGAACATCAGGGCGATCGCCGAGGCTTTCTTGTTGGGCGCCACCAGTCCGGTCGCCACGACCGAGCCGACGCCGAAGAAGGTGCCGTGGGCGAAGGCGGTCAGCACGCGCGCACCCATCAGCGTCCAGTAGTCTGGGGCAAGCGCACAAGCGAGGTTGCCCAGCGTGAAGATTGCCATCAGCGCCAGAAGCACGGTTTTGCGCGGCCAGCGGCCGGTTGCGATCGTCAGCAGCGGCGCGCCGATGACAACGCCGAGCGCATAGCCGGAAATCAGCTGGCCGGCAGCTGAGATCGAGACGCCGAGATCGGTGCTGACGTCGAGCAGCAGGCCCATGATGACGAATTCGGTGACGCCGATGCCAAAGGCACCGGCGGCTAGAGCGTAAAGAGCAAGGGGCATGGCGGTTCCCACTTCGATGACGACCGGTTTTGACGACGGGCGCCGTGTCCTTCCCACGCCCCAATCCGGAAGATCGTGCCGCGATGTGCTGTGAACCAGCCTTGCATCGGGCACATCGTCTGTGAAATAGATTCACCAATGGCTAGGCCCGACATCAATCGCTCCGGCGAGATCGAAGTGTTCGTCCGCGTCGTCGAGGCGGGCAGCTTTTCGGCCGCTGCCCGCGCGTTGCGGATGACGCCGTCGGCGGTGAGCAAGCTGATCGCGCGACTGGAGGCGCGGCTTGGCGCGCGGCTGGTCAGCCGTTCGACGCGCAAGCTGCAACTGACGCCGGAGGGGGCGGCGTTCTTCGACAGCGGCGTGCGCATCCTGGCCGACATGGCAGCGGCCGAGCGCGAGGCAGCGGCGGGTGCCGCGCCGCGTGGCCGGCTGCGGATCAACAGCTACGTGCCTTTCGGGCAGCATCGGCTGATCCCGCTTTTGCCGCGTTTCCTAGAACGCTACCCCGAAATCTCGGTCGATCTGGTGTTGACCGACGATGTCATCGACCTGATGGAGGAGCGCGCTGACGTCGCCATCCGCGCCGGACCGCTCGGCGAATCGCGGTTGGTGGCGCGCAAGCTCGGGCAGAGCCGGGTGGTCGTCGTTGCGGCGCCGTCGTATCTCGAAGCGCGTGGCACGCCCAAGACGCCCGCCGATCTCGATCGTCACAACCGGATGGGCTTCCGTTTCGTACGTCACCTCGAGGGCTGGCCTTTTATCGACGCGGCCGGCAAGCCGACCACCCTGTCGATCATCGGAAATACGCTGGTCAGCGACGGCGAGGCGATGCGGCTGATGGCGCTCTCTGGGGCGGGCATCGCCCGGCTAGCACGTTGGCACGTGGAGGCCGACATTGCCGCCGGCCGGCTCCTGCCGCTGCTGGAAGAGTTCAACCCCGGCGACGAGGAACTCACCCACGCCGTCTATGTCGGCCAAGGCAAGCATCTGCCGGCGCGGGTGCGGGCCTTTTTGGACTTTTTGGTCGAGACTGTCCGGCTGACCTGAGCCCAAAACGATCGGGAGCCTGCCGGCTCCCGAAGCATCAAATCGAAGGTAAGATTAACTACTTTTTCGGCACAAAGGGCGCCGGACGCCGACCGGCCGCCTGACGCTCCAGCATCCAGCCAGGGTATTCGGCGGGCAGGGCACTGACTTCGTCGAGCCGAACAAGGTCATCGGCATCGAGCTGCAACTCGGTGGCCGCAAGGTTCTGTTCCAGCTGCTCCATGCGGCTGGCGCCGATGATGACGCTCATCACGAACGGTTTGGCCAGGACATAGCCGAGCGCCACCGTGGCGACGCTGACACCGTGCTTGGCGGCGATCTCGCGCATGACGGCGACCGCTGCCCAGGCACGGTCCTCGTTGACCGGCGGGAAATTGAAGCTGGCGCGGCGGCCTTCGCCATTGCCGGGAGCACCCGGTCCGTATTTGCCAGAGAGCAAGCCGCCAGCCATCGGCGACCAGACCATCAGCCCGAGCTTCTCCTCGTTGAGCAGCGGCACGATTTCGCGCTCGAGATCGCGGCCGGCGATCGAGTAGTACGACTGCACGGTCTCGAAGCGGGCAAAGCCTTTGCGCTCGGCAATACCCAGCGCCTTGGCAATGCGCCAGGCCTGCCAGTTCGAGACGCCGACATAGCGGACCTTGCCGGCGGCAACCAGGTCGTCGAGCGCCCGCAGTGTCTCGTCGATCGGCGTCACTGTGTCGGTGCCGTGCAGTTGGTAGAGATCTATGTGATCGAGCTGTAGCCGCTCGAGGCTGCTCTCGACCGAATCCATGATGTGGCCGCGCGAGGAACCGCGCTGGTTCGGGCCGCCGCCCATGGCGCCATGAACCTTGGTGGCGATGATCACGTCCTGTCGGTTGACGCCAAGGTTCCTGAGCGACTGGCCGAGAAGCCGTTCCGAGGCGCCGAAGGAATAGACATCCGCCGTGTCGAAGAAATTGACGCCGGCGGCGAGCGAGCGGGCAACGATCTCGTCGACGCCCTTCTGGTCGAGGCTGGCGATCAGGCCCCATTGGGCATTCTCGCCGGCCGCGCCGCACGTCATCGTGCCGAGGCAAAGTTCGGAGACGAACATCCCCGTATTTCCAAGTTGATTGTAACGCATGGTGGCTCCAGACGGGTTGAGAATAACCCGACCCATATAGGAACGAAACGTTCCGTTTCTATACGCTGGCTTAGTCGATGTCAGCCTGTGGCCTAAGGCCGGCTGCGCCTCATCTGGCGCCGAAAATCGCCGATCCAACCCTGACACTGGTCGCGCCGAAGGCGATCGCGGTTTCGTAGTCGCCGGACATGCCCATGGAGAGCTTGTCGACGCCGGCCTCAAGCCCAAGCTTTTCCAGCAGCGCGAAATGCGGACCGGGGTTCTCGTCGGCCGGCGGGATGCACATCAGCCCTTCGATGGCGAGGGCGTGAACCGAGCGGCAGCGGGCGACGAAGGCGACGGCCTCGCGCGGCTCGATGCCGGCCTTTTGCGGCTCGGAGCCCGTGTTGACCTGGACATACAGCCTTGGTGACCGGCGCTGCCTGGCGATCTCCTTGGCCAGCTCTGCGGCAATCTTTTCGCGATCGACCGTTTCGATGACGTCGAACAGCGCGACCGCTTCCTTTGCCTTGTTCGATTGCAGCGGACCGATCAGATGCAGCTCGATGTCGGGAAACGCCGCCCGCAGGGCCGGCCATTTGGCTTGTGCTTCCTGGACCCGGTTTTCGCCGAAGACGCGCTGGCCGGCTTCGATGACCGGACGGATATCGGCGGCGTCGAAGGTTTTCGAGACCACGACCAGCGTCACCGCTCCGGCCTCGCGTCCTGCCTCGCGCTTGGCGGCAGCGATCCTTGCTTTGACGGTGAAAAGCTGTTCGACGGCGCTCGCCATGCCTATATCCTGCCTGTGTTTGGCTTTTCGCCGGATCGCCGCAGTTGACGGGTTCGGCAATCCATGGTGAACACCGCGACGACATTTCCTGAGCCGCCCGGGCGTTGTCCGGCGGCTCGCGCATGCTTTTAAGTGAAAAACACCCGATGGCAACCGAACGATACAATCCGCGCGCGTCAGAGCCCAAATGGCAGAAGGCCTGGGACGCCAGGAAGCTGTTCGAAGCCGACAATGACGACCCGCGCCCGAAATACTACGTGCTGGAGATGTTCCCCTATCCGTCGGGGCGCATCCATATCGGCCATACCCGCAACTATACGATGGGCGACGTGGTGGCACGTTACAAGCGGGCCAAGGGTTTCAACGTGCTGCACCCGATGGGCTGGGACGCCTTTGGCATGCCAGCCGAAAACGCGGCGATGCAGAACAAGGTCCACCCCAAGGACTGGACCTATCAGAACATCGCCGCCATGCGCGAGCAGCTCAAGGTCATGGGCCTGTCGCTCGATTGGACGCGAGAATTCGCCACCTGCGATGTCGACTATTACCACCGCCAGCAGATGCTGTTCCTTGATTTCGTCGAGAAGGGTCTGGTGACGCGCAAATCCTCCAAGGTCAACTGGGATCCGGAGGACATGACGGTGCTTGCCAACGAGCAGGTCATCGACGGGCGCGGCTGGCGCTCGGGCGCGCTGGTGGAACAGCGCGAGCTGACGCAGTGGTTTTTCAAGATCTCCGATTACGCGCAGGATCTGCTGGATTCGCTCGACCAGCTCGACGACTGGCCGGAAAAAGTGAAGCTGATGCAGGCGAACTGGATCGGCCGTTCGGAAGGCCTGCTGATCCGCTGGCCGCTGGCCAAGCCAGTCGCCGGCGAGCATGAGCTCGAAGTCTATACGACCAGGCCCGACACCATCTTCGGCGCCTCCTTCATGGCGATTGCGGCCGACCATCCGCTGGCCAAAAAGGCCACCGAAGACAATCCGGCGCTGGCAAAGTTCATCGACGAAGTCCGCCATATGGGCACTTCGGTGGCGGCATTGGAGACGGCCGAGAAGAAGGGTTTCGATACCGGCATCCGCGTCGTCCATCCGTTCGACGAGAAGTGGACGCTGCCCGTCTACGTCGCCAATTTCGTGCTGATGGACTACGGCACCGGTGCCATTTTCGGCTGCCCGTCCGGTGACCAGCGCGACCTCGACTTCGCCAACAAATACGGCCTGCCGGTCATTCCGGTGGTGATGCCTGAAGGCGAGAATCAAGGAAGCTTCCAGATCATCGACGAGGCCTATGTCGGCGACGGCGTGATGATCAATTCGCGCTTCCTCGACGGCATGAAGCCGGATCAGGCATTCGACGAGGTGGCGAAGCTGCTCGAACAGAAGACCATCGGCAACCGGCCGATGGCCGAGCGCAAGGTGAATTTCCGCCTGCGCGACTGGGGCATTTCGCGCCAGCGCTATTGGGGCTGCCCGATCCCGATGATCCATTGCGAGGATTGCGGCGTGGTGCCGGTGCCGAAAGCCGACCTGCCGGTCAGGCTGCCGGATGACATCGAGTTCGACCGGCCGGGCAATCCGCTCGATCGCCATCCGACATGGCGGCACGTCAAATGCCCGCGTTGCGGCAAGGACGCGCGGCGCGAAACCGACACGATGGACACGTTCGTCGATTCTTCGTGGTATTTCGCGCGCTTCACCGCGCCCTGGGCCAACGATCCAACCGATCCCAAGGCCGCGACTGAATGGCTGCCGGTCGACCAGTATATTGGCGGCATCGAGCACGCGATCCTGCATTTGCTCTATTCGCGCTTTTTCACCCGCGCCATGCGCGAAACCGGCCATGTCGATCTCGCCGAGCCGTTCAGGGGCCTGTTCACGCAAGGCATGGTGGTGCACGAGACCTATCGGGTTGGTGGCGCCTCGAACGGCCGCTGGCTTGCGCCAAGCGAGGTCAGGCTGGAAGACGCCGACGGCAAGCGCCGCGCCTTCGAAATCGCCACTGGCGAAGAGGCGGTGATCGGTCCGCTCGAAAAAATGTCGAAGTCGAAGAAGAATACGGTGAGTCCGGAAGAGATCACCGACGGCTACGGCGCCGATACGGCGCGCTGGTTCATGCTGTCGGACTCGCCGCCCGAACGCGATGTCGAATGGACCGACGAGGGTGCGGCCGGCGCGCATCGCTTCATCCAGCGCATCTGGCGGCTGGTGTCGACGGCTGCCGAATCGCTCGCCGGAGTTCGGCCAGAAAAAGCGAAGGACGGCGAGGCCGGGACAGTGTCCAAGGCAGCGCACAAGATCCTGAAGTCGGTCGGCGAGGATATCGAAAAGCTCGCCTTCAACCGCGCCATCGCGCGCATCTATGAGCTCGCCAATGCCTTGACAGTACCGCTCAACGAGGCGGCTGAGGGCAAGGCCGGTCCGGCGCTGCAAGCGGCCTGCCGTGAGGCCGTCGAGATCCTAGTGCACCTGATCGCGCCGGTCATGCCGCATCTTGCCGAAGAGTGCTGGCAGACGCTCGGCGGCACCGATCTTGTCGCCGAACGGCCCTGGCCGGACTACGATCCCTCGCTTGTCGTCGACGCCGAGATCGTGCTGCCGGTCCAGGTCAACGGCAAGAAGCGCGGCGATTTGACAATTGCCCGCGACGCGGACCAAGGTGCGGTCGAAAAAGCGGTTCTGGCCCTCGACTTCGTGCAGAAAGCGCTCGAAGGTAAGGCGCCGCGCAAGGTGATCATCGTGCCGCAGAGGATCGTCAATGTCGTTGCCTGAGCCGCGAAAGACAGAGCTGACGCTGCGCCGTGTCGTGCTTTGCGGGCTGCTCGCGTCGGTGGCGCTGGTTTCCGCCTGCACGGTGCGGCCGCTCTATTCGAGCGCGCCGCTGGTCGCCGGCTCGCAGGTCGGCGCCGCTGCCGAGCTGGCATCGATCTCGGTCAAGCCGGTCAAGACCCGCTACGCCCAGCAGGTCCGCAACAATTTGATCTTCGCGCTCGGCCAGGGCGCCGGCGAGCCGGC
>NZ_SUEG01000021.1:17006-28603 GCF_005063415.1 Mesorhizobium sp. | reverse complement strand
TATTCGCTTGATCTCGGCGTCTCCGAGCTCGTCGAATCGGCGGCAATCGAGCAGGTCACGACCGACGAGGACGAGCCGACCGCCGGCACTGTAACGCTGACCGCCAACTATGTGCTGAGCGATGCCAAGACGGGCACGGTCATAGCTAGGGGCAAGCGCTCGATTCCGTCGTCATACGACAGGCCGCGCCAGGAATTCGCGTCATACCGGGCGCAGATCGACGCCGAGAACCGCGCGGCGCGCGAGCTGGCAGACGTGCTGCGGCTGTCGATCGCCCAGGATCTGATCAAGCACGGCAAGCCGGCGGCAAGCTAGGTCTTCCCAGAGTGCGCAATCTGCAAAAAAAAGGCCGATTGCTCGGCCTTTTCTGTTCGTAGGATAGTCGCTTCAGCCGATCTTCTGCCCGGTCTTTGCCCAGTCGGCGAGGAACAGCTCCAGGCCCTTGTCGGTCAGCGGGTGCTTGACCAGCGCCTTGAGCGTCGCCGGCGGCGCGGTGATGACGTCGGCACCGATCAGTGCCGCCTGCTTGACATGGTTCACGGTGCGCACCGAAGCGGTCAGGATTTCGGTCTGGAAGTCATAATTGTGGTAGATGGTGCGGATATCGGCAATCAGCTCCATGCCGTCCCAGCCGCTGTCGTCGATGCGGCCGACGAAGGGCGAGATGAACGAGGCGCCGGCCTTGGCGGCGAGCAGCGCCTGCGTGGCCGAGAAGCACAGGGTGACGTTGACCATGCGGCCGTCCGACCGGATGTCCTTGCAGGCTCTCAGGCCGTCGAGCGTCAGCGGCACCTTGATGCAGACATTGTCGGCGATCCTGGCCAGGATCTTGGCCTCCGCCATCATGTCCTTGTATTCGGTGGCGACGACTTCGGCCGAGACTGGGCCCTTGACGATCTCGCAGATCTCTCTTGTGACGTCGGCGATCTTGCCGCCGGATTTCAGGATCAGCGACGGATTGGTGGTTACGCCGTCGAGCAGCCCCAAATCGTTCAGCTCGCGGATTTCCTTGACATCGGCGGTGTCGACAAAAAATTTCATGGCGGTCTCCTGAAGATTTTTCATGTGCACGTCATGCACATTCGGGGTCGGACTTTGATCTAGACCAAAGTCGGGGCAAGGTCACGCCTCATGATCGAAGATTCGCCCTTTGTCGCGGCCGCACCGGTGCTGGTGCCGATGCCCGCCGAGCGCCCCTACACCTATGCCGTGCCGGCTGGCATGCGCGTGGTGCCGGGCTCGATCGTGCGCGTTCCGCTTGGGCCCCGCCAGGTCGCCGGCATCGTCTGGGACGGCGCCGTCGAAAAGGTCGACGCGAAGAAATTGCGACCGATCGAGCAGGTTTTCGACTGCCCGCCGATCGACCGCGCGATGCGGCGTTTTGTCGATTGGGTGGCGCAATACACGCTGTCGCCGCCCGGCATGGTGGCGCGCATGCTGCTCAGGGCACCGGAGGCGTTCGACCCGGAACCGTGGATCGAAGGGCTGCAGCGCACCTTCGCCAAGCCCGACCGGATGACGGAGGCGAGGACGCGCGTGCTGGAGACAGCCGAAGGCGGACTTGCCTGGACGCGATCCGGCCTGGCGCATGCGGCAGGCGTGTCGTCGACGGTGGTGGACGGGCTGAGGGCGCAGGGCGTGTTCGAGACGGTGATGATCCCGCCGCGGCCGGTGGTCGCAGCACCCGATCCCGGCTACGCCGTGCCGGCACTGATGCCCGACCAGAGCGATGCCGCCGAGATGCTGCGCGCCAATGTCGCGACCGGTACATTCGGCGTCACCCTGCTCGATGGTGTAACCGGATCCGGCAAGACGGAGGTCTATTTCGAGGCGGTCGCGGCCGCGCTCGACCGTGGCACGCAGGTGTTGATCCTGCTGCCGGAAATTGCGCTGACCCACGCCTTCCTCGAACGTTTCCAGGAGCGGTTCGGCGCCAAGCCGGCGGAGTGGCACTCGGACCTGCCGCCAAGGATGCGCGAAAAGGTTTGGCGGCAAGTAACGGAAGGCGGCGTGCGGGTCGTCGCCGGCGCTCGTTCGGCGCTGTTTCTGCCGTTCAGGGAACTTGGACTGATCATCGTCGACGAAGAGCACGATCCCGCCTACAAGCAGGAGGATCGCGTCTTTTACAACGCCCGCGACATGGCCGTGGTGCGCGGCCATATCGGCGGTTTTCCGGTCGTGCTCGCTTCGGCCACACCGTCAGTCGAAAGCCGGGTCAATGCTAGCCAGGGCCGCTACAGCAGGGCGGTGCTTTCGGCGCGCTTTGCCGAGGCGGCACTTCCCGATCTCAAGACGGTCGACATGCGGCGCGCGCCGCCGGCACGCGGCGGCTTCCTGTCACCGGTGCTGCTCGGCCATATGCGGCAGACGCTGGAAAGAAAGGAACAGTCGCTGCTGTTCCTCAACAGGCGCGGCTATGCGCCGCTGACGCTCTGCCGGGTCTGCGGCCACCGCTTTGGCTGTCCGGTCTGCTCGGCCTGGCTGGTCGAGCATCGCTTTCGCGGCCAGCTCGTCTGCCACCATTGCGGGCACAATGAACGCCGGCCAGAGGCCTGTCCGGAATGCGGCACGCTCGATCATCTCGTCGCCTGCGGGCCGGGCGTCGAGCGCATCGCCGAGGAGGTCGTCGCGCATTTCCCCGATGCCCGCACCATCGTACTGTCGTCCGACCTGATGGGCGGCGTGCGGCGGCTGCGGCTCGAGCTCGAAGCCATCGCCAATGGCGAGGCCGACATCGTCATCGGCACGCAACTCGTCGCCAAGGGGCATAATTTCCCCAACATGACGCTGGTCGGTGTGGTCGATGCCGATCTCGGCCTTGCCAATGGCGATCCGCGCGCCGCCGAGCGCACGTTCCAACTGCTCAGCCAGGTGACCGGCCGCGCCGGCCGCACCGGCAAGAAGAGCCTCGGCCTGCTGCAGACCTTCCAGCCGGACCATCCGGTGATGCGCGCGATCGTCTCCGGCGATGCCGAGGCCTTCTACGAGCGCGAGATCGCCGAGCGCGAGCGGGCGGGGCTACCGCCCTTCGGCAGGCTCGCCGGCGTCATCGTCAGCGCGGCGACACGGGCCGAAGCCGAAGGGCACGCCCGCGGCCTGCGCCGTGCCGCGCCGCAGGCCAGCGACCTGTTCGTGCTCGGCCCGGCCGAGGCGCCGCTGTCATTGATCGGCGGCCGCCATCGCTTTCGCCTGCTGATCCAGGGCGAGCGGCGCGCCGACATGCAAGGGTTCATCCGCACCATGCTGGCCGAGGGACCGAAGATAAGAGGCTCGATGCGCGTCCAGGTCGATATCGACCCGCAAAGCTTTTTGTAAGGTGTCGAATTACCCTTTCGAGACGCGTTCGGTGAATGGGTTCAGGTAAGGCACGTCGAGAATCGCACAACGCCGGGTGTTGGCCGTCAAAACTGACAGGCCGTGCAAACGGGCAGTAGCTGCGATCAGAACGTCCGCCAGACCCGGATTGGCGCCTCTGGCGATAGTGGCGTCTTCCAGTTTTCCGGCTTCTCGCGCGATTGCTAAATCGATGGGAAGGATGCGCTGGTTGAACTCTAGAAGCAACCTTTCGAACCACTCATTGATGCGCTCTGCCTTCATATGCCCGCCCGCCCGCGTCAGTTTCGCGATTCCTCGTTCCACCTCCAAGATGACGATCGATGAGAGCTGCCAAGAGCCGCGTTCTCCTTGTTCGGCAACCCAGTTCTGCACGTGTGACGGAAGCAGAGGCCGACCAGGTGCAAATGCCGAGAGAAAAGACGTATCAAGCAGATAGCCGGTCAAAACTCCACTTCCCGCGACGGCGATTCGTTTCGCTCAAGCTCGATGCCGCCTGGATACTGAAGCAGGAAATCCACGAAGTCTTTTTGGCTGTTCTGCGGATAAAGTTTCCGTCCCTCACCGATTGGCACCACCATGACTGCGGGCTTGCCGTGTTTGGTGATAACCGTGGGCTCACCGTTCTCAGCAGCCTCCACGAGCGCGGAAAGGCTGGCCTTTGCCTCTCGTAGTTGCATCGTCTTCATGCGCGGAACCCTTGTGGTCTCATGTAGTCACAACATAGGAATTGTGCAGAAAAAAACAGCCCGTTGTGTAACGTCCTGTTAGCCCGGTCGAAACAACGGTCGCGCTCGCGTTGCGCTGACGCGCCCTGCAAATTGCGGACGGCCCATCTGGCGCATGTCAGTTGCTTCGCTAGAATGCCCGAAATTTTGAATATGCATTTAAGAGGGGACAAGATGGAATTTGCGTTTCCATGGCCGATGAGCCAGGGCGAGTGGCTGGCATGGTCGAGCGCGGTCGCGACCCTATTGCTCGGCCTGTTGCTATTCCTGGCTCCACAGCTGGCGTTCCGCATCCTGCGGCTGCAGGTCAGACCGGAGAAGGCAGCGGCGATCGCCGAGGGGCGCGGCCGGATGTCGGGGTTCTATCTCGGCCTCAGCTTGTGCTGCATCCTCCTGGCGCAGCCGCTGCTCTACATGGCGCTCGGCTTCTCCTGGCTATTCACCGCCTTCGGCCGGCTGCTCTCGATGATGTCGGACGGCGCCAATACGCCGTTCAACTGGGCATCCATCGTCGTCGAGCTGGTGCTGGCGGCGCTGCCGCTTGCCTTCGCCTTCGGCTTTTTGCCCTGAATCAGGGATCAATCCGGGGTTGGTTGCTGAACTCGGCCAGCGGATGCGACAATAGTGCCTGAAAACCATGCCGGACGACGCATTGCGGTCTGAAAATGCCTGTGCTAGACGGCAATCGACTTTCGACCGGGGATAGCGGAAGCCGCGCCTCCGTGCTTGGAAAAATGCAGTAAGGCCAAAGATTTAGCCAGAGTTTTTGCTCGCGCCAACAATCTGCGGCCTGTCAGACAAGAGAAAAGACGGTCCGTGGCCCAATCGTCATCGCCAATCTCAGGTGTCGCAGAACGCTATGCGGGTTCGCTGTTCGAACTCGCGCTGCAGACCAATTCGGTCGCCAGCGTCGAAGCCGACCTCAACAGGTTCGAAACGATGCTCGAAGGCAGCGCTGACCTTTCGCGGCTGATCAGGAGCCCTGTCTTCTCCAGCGAGGACCAGGCTAAGGCGATCGCCGCGATCGCCGACAAAGCAGGGATTACCGGCCTCACCGGCAATTTCCTGCGCGTCGTTGCCCAGAATCGCCGGCTGTTTGCCGTGCCCGGCATGATCAAGGCCTTCCGCCAGATCGCCGCCGAACACCGTGGCGAGACCGCTGCCGAGGTCACCTCGGCGCATGCGCTGACGCCTGCCCAGGAAACCGAGCTGAAAGCAGCGCTGAAAAGCGTTGCCGGCAAGGACGTGGCGATCACGGTCACCGTCGATCCGTCGCTGCTCGGCGGACTGGTGGCCAAGATCGGCTCGCGCCAGATCGATACGTCGCTCAAAACCAAACTCAATTCGCTCAAGCTTGCACTGAAAGAGGTCGGCTGATGGACATCCGCGCCGCGGAAATTTCCGCAATTCTGAAAGACCAGATCAAGAATTTCGGCAAGGAGGCCGAGGTCTCCGAAGTCGGCCAGGTGCTGTCCGTCGGTGACGGCATCGCCCGCGTCTACGGCCTCGACAATGTCCAGGCCGGCGAGATGGTCGAGTTCCCCGGCGGCATCCGCGGCATGGCGCTCAACCTCGAAGCCGACAATGTCGGCGTCGTCATCTTCGGCGCCGATCGCGACATCAAGGAAGGCGACACCGTCAAGCGCACCGGCGCCATCGTCGACGCGCCAGTCGGCATGGGCCTGCTCGGCCGTGTCGTCGACGCGCTCGGCAACCCGATCGACGGCAAGGGCCCGATCCAGGCCACCGAACGCAAGCGCGTCGACGTCAAGGCGCCCGGCATCATCCCGCGCAAATCGGTGAACGAGCCGATGTCGACCGGCCTCAAGGCCATCGACGCGCTGATCCCGGTCGGCCGCGGTCAGCGCGAGCTGGTCATCGGCGACCGCCAGACCGGCAAGACCGCGATCATCCTCGACACCATGCTCAACCAGAAATCTGTGCACGACAACGGCCCGGAGAAGGAAAAGCTTTACTGCGTCTATGTCGCCGTCGGCCAGAAGCGCTCGACGGTGGCGCAGTTCGTCAAGGTGCTGGAAGAGCGCGGCGCGCTCGACTATTCGATCATCATCGCCGCAACCGCGTCTGATCCGGCGCCGATGCAGTTCCTGGCGCCGTTCACCGCCTGCACCATGGGCGAATATTTCCGCGACAACGGCATGCACGCGCTGATCAGCTATGACGATCTGTCGAAGCAGGCCGTCGCCTATCGTCAGATGTCGCTGCTGCTGCGCCGTCCTCCGGGCCGCGAGGCCTATCCGGGCGACGTTTTCTACCTGCACTCGCGCCTGCTCGAGCGCGCCGCCAAGCTCAACGACGACAATGGTGGCGGTTCGCTGACGGCGCTGCCGATCATCGAGACGCAGGCCAACGACGTTTCGGCCTACATCCCGACCAACGTCATCTCGATCACCGACGGCCAGATCTTCCTGGAAACCAATCTGTTCTTCCAGGGCGTCCGTCCGGCGGTCAATGTCGGCCTGTCGGTGTCGCGCGTCGGCTCCTCGGCACAGATCAAGGCGATGAAGCAGGTTGCCGGGTCGATCAAGGGCGAGCTCGCGCAGTACCGCGAAATGGCTGCTTTCGCGCAGTTCGGCTCCGATCTCGATGCCGCCACGCAACGCCTGCTCAACCGCGGCTCACGCCTGACCGAGCTGTTGAAGCAGCCGCAATTCTCGCCGCTCAAGGTCGAGGAGCAGGTCGCGGTGATCTTCGCCGGCGTCAACGGCTATCTCGACAAGCTGGCGATCAACCAGGTCGGCAAGTTCGAGCACGGTCTGTTGTCGCATATGCGCTCGGCCGGCAAGGGCGTGCTCGACGGCATCCGCAAGGAGAAGGCGCTGTCCGACGATCTGCGCGCCAGGCTGAAGGCAGAAATCGACGCCTTCGCCAAGACCTTTGCTTGAGCAGGACGGACGGGATCAGGTTTGAAGCATGCCTTCGTTAAAAGACCTTCGTAACCGTATCGCCTCGGTCAAGGCGACGCAGAAGATTACCAAGGCGATGCAGATGGTCGCCGCGGCGAAGCTGCGTCGCGCGCAGGAAGCGGCGGAAGCGGCGCGTCCCTATTCGGAGCGCATGGGCGCGGTGCTGGCCAACATCACCCAGGCGATCGGCGGCGGCGGCGATGCTCCGGCGCTGATGACCGGCACCGGCAAGGACGACGTACATCTGCTTGTCGTCTGCACGGCCGAACGCGGTCTGTGCGGCGGCTTCAATTCGCAGATCGCCCGCTTTGCCCGCGACCACATCCGCAAGCTTCTGGCCGACGGCAAGCAGGTCAAGATCATCTGCGTCGGCAAGAAGGGGTTCGACATTTTGCGCCGCGACTACGGGGCGCTGATCATCGAGCGTGTCGACCTGCGCGAGGTCAAGACGCTGGGCTTCGTCAATGCCGACGCCATCGCCAAGAAGGTGATCCACCTGTTCAACGAGGGCGGCTTCGACATCTGCACGCTGTTCTATTCGCAGTTCAAGTCGGTGATCAGCCAGATCCCGACGGCACAGCAAATTATCCCGGCGGGCGCGCCTTCGGCTGCCGCGGAAGTGAAGGATGGCGGCAGCGCCGTCTACGAATACGAGCCGGAGCCGGGGGAAATCCTCTCCGATCTCATCCCTCGCAACATTTCCGTGCAGGTTTTTCGCGCGCTGCTTGAGAATGCTGCCGGCGAGATGGGCGCCAAGATGAGCGCCATGGACAATGCGACGCGCAACGCCGGCGACATGATCAACAAATTGTCGATCACCTACAACCGCCAGCGGCAGGCGCAGATCACCAAGGAATTGATCGAAATCATTTCGGGCGCCGAGGCGCTCTAGGCACGCTCACAAGGAGGTCATCGACCTCAAGCGTGCGAGAAACAAAGAGACGAAAAGGGTAAAGACGATGGCGAAAGCAGCGACCCCGAAGACGGCAGCCCCTAAGGCCGCGGCACCAGCGAAGGCTCCGGCGGCAGCAAAGGCCGCTCCGGCCAAGAAGGCGGCAGCAACCAAGGCCGCCGCTGTGAATGCGCCGGCCGCCACCATCAAGAAAACCGGCCTGGCAGGCAAGGTTCGCCAGGTCATCGGCGCCGTTGTCGACGTCCAGTTCGGCGAACATCTGCCGGCGATCCTGAACGCGCTTGAGACGATCAACGTCGGCAATCGCCTGGTGCTCGAGGTGGCCCAGCATCTCGGCGAAAACACCGTGCGCTGCATCGCCATGGACTCGACCGAAGGTCTGGTCCGCGGCCAGGACGTCTATGACACCGGTGCACCGATTACCGTGCCGGTCGGTCCGGGCATGCTCGGCCGCATCATCAACGTCATCGGCGAGCCGGTCGACGAGGCAGGCCCGGTCGACGGCATCGAGATGCGCTCCATCCACCAGCCGGCGCCGACCTATGTCGAGCAGTCGACGGAAGCGCAGATCCTGGTCACCGGCATCAAGGTGCTCGACCTGCTGGCCCCCTATGCCCGCGGCGGCAAGATCGGCCTGTTCGGCGGCGCCGGCGTCGGCAAGACGGTGCTGATCCAGGAACTGATCAACAACGTCGCCAAGGCGCATGGCGGCTTCTCGGTGTTCGCCGGCGTCGGCGAGCGCACCCGTGAAGGCAACGACCTCTATCACGAGTTCATCGAGTCCGGCGTCAACAAGAAGGGCGGCGGCGAAGGCTCCAAGGCAGCGCTCGTCTATGGCCAGATGAACGAGCCGCCAGGCGCCCGCGCCCGCGTCGGCCTGACCGGCTTGACGGTTGCCGAATATTTCCGCGACCAGGGCCAGGACGTGCTGTTCTTCGTCGACAACATCTTCCGCTTCACGCAGGCGGGCTCGGAAGTGTCGGCTCTGCTCGGTCGCATTCCTTCCGCCGTGGGCTACCAGCCGACGCTGGCCACCGACATGGGCGCCTTGCAGGAGCGTATCACCACGACCACCAAGGGCTCGATCACCTCGGTGCAGGCGATCTATGTGCCGGCCGACGACCTGACCGACCCGGCACCGGCGACCTCGTTCGCCCACCTCGACGCGACGACCGTGCTCAACCGCGCGATCTCGGAAAAGGGCATCTATCCGGCGGTCGATCCGCTCGATTCGACTTCGCGCATGCTCGACCCGATGGTTGTCGGCGAAGAGCATTACCAGGTTGCCCGCCAGGTGCAGTCGATCCTTCAGCGCTACAAGTCGCTGCAGGACATCATCGCCATCCTGGGCATGGACGAGCTATCGGAAGAGGACAAGCAGACGGTGGCGCGCGCCCGCAAGATCGAGCGCTTCCTGTCGCAGCCCTTCTTCGTCGCCGAAGTGTTCACCGGTGCGCCGGGCAAGCTGGTCGACCTCGCCGACACCATCAAGGGCTTCAAGGGCCTTTGCAACGGCGACTACGACCATCTGCCAGAAGCCGCCTTCTACATGGTCGGCGGCATCGAGGAAGCGGTCGAGAAGGCACAGCGCCTGGCCGCCGAAGCGGCCTGATGGCGAATGGTCAATAGTGAATTTGTGAATGGGGAGTAGCGGATAGGAAATCGGGGCTGAGTGAAGGTCATTCTTTCTGACCATTCACCATTCACCATTCACCAGTCGCTAAACTGATCATGCCTGAAGCTTTCAAGTTCGAACTGGTCTCGCCGGAGCGCCTCTTGGTTTCCGAGCAGGTCGAAACCGTCGTCATCCCGGGCGCCGAAGGCGAGATGACCGTCATGGCGCATCACGCACCGGTCATGACCACAATCAAGCCGGGCGTCGTCACACTGAGGACCGCGCAAGGCAAGGAAGAGCGCTATGTGGTGTTCGGTGGTTTTGCCGACATCGTTCCGGCCGGCTGCACGCTGCTGGCGGAATCGGCTGTGGCCGTCGGCGACATCGACCGCGCCGATCTTGCCCGCCGCATCCAGGAAGCGAGGGAAGACGCCGCCGACGCCAAGGACGACCAGACCCGCAGCAAGGCCGAGCAGTTCCTCAACCAGCTCACCACGCTTGAAGGCGCGCTATTGCCGGCGTAAAGGAAGCTCATTCACAGTTATTGAAAGCCGGGCCTCGCCCGGCTTTTTTGCTTGTCTGTAGTGCTTGGCCTACGGCGTCAGCGTCTCAACTGCGCGCATGACGCCGCGCAGTTCGGCAAGGCCCTTCAGGCGGCCGATGCACGAATAGCCGGGGTTCACCTTCTTGCCGATGTCGTCGACAATCGCATGGCCATGGTCCGGACGCATCGGCACCTGCCAGTCCGCCCTGCCTGCCGCCTTGCGCCGCCGCTCTTCGCCAATCAGCGCCGACACGACCGCCACCATGTCGGTGTCGCCGTCGAGGTGCTCGGCTTCATGGAAGGAGCCGTCGGGCTCCTTGGTGACATTGCGCAGATGGGCGAAATGGATGTTCTCGGCGAAAGCCTTCGCCATTGCCGGCAGATCGTTCTGCGCGCCCGCGCCATAGGAACCGGTGCACAGCGTCAACCCGTTAGCCGGCGAAGCGACGGCGTCGAGCAGCGCGCGGGCATCGGCTGCCTTGGAAACGATGCGCGGCAGGCCGAACAACGAAAAAGGCGGATCGTCCGGATGGATCGCCATCCTGACGCCGGCCTCTTCGGCCACCGGCACGATCTCGCGCAGGAAGGCAAACAGGTTTTCGCGCAGGCCTTCGGTGGAGACGTCCTTGTAGAGGTCGAGGGCGCGGCGGAAGCTTGCCCGATCGAAGATGAATTCGCGCGCCGGCACCCAGCCGATCAGGTTGCGCTCCAGCCTTGCCTTGTCGCTGTCGCTCATCCCTTGCAGCCGCGCTCGCGCGGCCTCGATACGGGCCGGTGGGTGATCGGCCTCCGCCCCTTCTCGCTCAAGGATGAAGACGTCATAGGCGCAGAGCTCGACGACATCGAAGCGCAGCGCCGTGCCGCCATGCGGCATCGGATAATCGAGGTCGGTGCGCGTCCAGTCGGTGATCGCCATGAAATTATAGCAGACGGTATTGATCCCGACGGCGGCGACGGCGCGGATCGAGGCCTTGTAATTGTCGATCAGGGTCCGCCAGTCGCCGCTGCGGGTCTTGATGTCCTCGTGGACGACGATGCTCTCGACCACGTCCCAGGTCAGGCCTGCTGCCTCGATCTCGGCCTTGCGCCTGGCGATCTCGTCCGCCGGCCAGGCGCGGCCGTCATTGAGGTGGTGCAGCGCGCTGACGATGCCGACGGCGCCGGCTTGACGGACATGGGCAAGTGTCACCGGATCGTCTGGCCCGAACCAGCGCCAGGTTTGTCTCATGGCTTCTCGCTCCCTATGCCAAGCGCCGCGAAGGCGGCGGCAGGCCCGCCCCGCCGCAGGCGCTCGAGATGGGCTGCCGTCAGATCGATCAGTGTCATGCGATGTGAATGGTCCTTGGCGAAGCCGGCGAGATCGAATATCGCCGTCACCGTTTCGACAGCCGGCCGGCTGCCGAGCACCGTAAGCCGAGTGTCGATCGGGTCGGTGAAATGGGCTTCCGGCAAAGTTTTGTCGCGCGCCTCGCAAGCGGCGATCCAGGCCGCCACCACCAGCATGAGATGCGCAGGCGGGTCACCGGCACCCAGCCGA
>NZ_SUEG01000021.1:14428-16996 GCF_005063415.1 Mesorhizobium sp. | reverse complement strand
CCGCGTCCTGCGGCAGTGTCGGGATGGCCTCGGCCCATAGTCCGTCGACGAATTGCCGGATCGCCGGGTCGGCAAAGGCGCGATCCACCGTGTCGTAGCCGCTGAGCAGGCCGAGATAGGCGATTGCCGAATGCGAACCATTGAGCAGCCGCAGCTTCATGTCCTCGAAGGGCCTGACGTCGCCGACCATGGTGACGCCGAACTTTTCCCAGGCCGGCCTGCCTGCCGGGAAATCGTCCTCGACCACCCATTGGCAGAACGGCTCGGTCATCACCGGCCAGGCATCCTCGACGCCGAGCTCGACGGCGATACGCGCCCGGTCGGCATCGGTGGTCGCCGGCACGATGCGGTCGACCATGCTCGACGGGAACGCGACGCCGTCGGCGATGTGTGCGGCGAGCCTGGCATCGCCTGAAGGGGCGAGCCTGGAATCGCGCAGTGCGGCGAATTCGACCAGCAGGCGGTGCAGCGTGGCGCCATTGGCCGGAAGGTTGTCGCAGCAGAGCACGGTGAAAGGCTGGATGCCGGCGGCACGGCGGCGCGACAGCGCTTCGGTCAGGAAACCATGCGCCGTCCGTGGCATTTGCCGGTTAGCCAAATCATGGACGATGTCCGGATGGGTGGTGTCCAGACCGCCGCCGGCTGCTCTCAGATAAGCCTTTTCGGTGATCGTCAGCGTGACGATGCGGGTGCGCTGATCGGTCAGGGCGGCGAGCACGGCAGCCGGATCTTCCGGCGCCACCAGCAGCGACAGGATCGAACCGACGACGCGTAGCTCTTCGCCGACGCTGCTCCTGATCGCCAGCGTGTAGAGGCCATCCTGCGGCGCCAGTGCGTCGCGCGTGTCTGGACTGCGCAAGGACACGCCGACAATGCCCCAGTCCGCCTCTCCCGCCGCCAGGCAGTCGTCGACATAGGCCGCCTGGTGGGCGCGATGGAACGCACCGACGCCGAGATGGACGATGCCCGGTGCGACGCCGCCGCGGTCGTAGCGCGGAACCGCGACCGAAGCCGGCAGTGCCTTCAGCGTGCTGTGGGAAAGGCGTCTATTGGTCATTGCGCCACGTGTCTGATCGAGAGTGTTGGGTCACTGCTGGCAGGCGGCGTAACACCCGATGCCGTCACGCACAATGGGCAATAGCCGTCGAAAAGTCATCATACAACAACCCAGTTTTTGTATGTTGACATTATTTCTTTCCAACCCTACCGATGTCCGGATTGGAGGATTTACGTGGCCGCATTGACGGATCCGGATTTGCTGTTTGCCGCCGAGGGGCGCCAGCTTTCGCTGGCCCGCGATCTCTATGCCGCGGTCAAGGACCTGCCGATCGTCAGCCCGCACGGCCACACCGACCCGCGCTGGTATGCGCTCAACGAGGCGTTTCCCGATCCGGCGCAGTTGCTGATCGTGCCGGACCACTACATTTTCCGCATGCTGTTCAGCCAGGGCGTTCGGCTTGAGGAGCTTGGCGTGCCGACGCTTGACGGCTCGCCGGTGGAGACCGACGGCAGGACGATCTGGCGGCGCTTCGCCGAGCATTATTACCTGTTCCGCGGCACGCCGACCCGGCTGTGGTTCGGCCATGTTCTTGCCCATCTGTTCGGCATCGACGAGCCGCTGACGGCCGCAACCGCCGACCGTCATTACGACACGATCGCGACCTTGCTGCAGTGGGAGAATTTTCGCCCGCGAGCGCTGTTCGAGCGCTTCAACATTGAGGTCATCGCGACGACCGAAGGCGCGCTCGACGATCTCAGATGGCACCAGATGATCCGCGACAGCGGCTGGGAGGGCCGCGTCGTCACCGCCTATCGGCCAGACGCGGTCGTCGATCCCGATTTCGAAGGGTTCTCGGCCAATCTCGACCGGCTCGGAGAAATCACCGGCTGCGACACCGGCAACTGGGCCGGCTATCTCGATGCACATCGCCAGCGGCGGGCCTTCTTCAAAAGTTTCGGTGCGACGTCCTCCGATCACGGCCATCCAACGGCCGAAACCGCCAATCTCTCGGACGCCGCCGCGCAGGAGTTGTTCAACCGCATCCGCCGAGGCTCGGACGACGAGCGCGAGCGAAAGCTGTTTCGCGCCCAGATGCTGACCGAGATGGCCAAGATGAGCCGCGACGACGGGCTGGTCCTGCAGATCCATCCCGGCTCCTGGCGCAATCATTCGCCGGCTATCTTTCACAAGTTCGGCAGGGACAAAGGCTTCGATATTCCGACGCGGACCGATTATGTGACGGCGCTGAAGCCGCTGCTCGACTGTGTCGGGCTGGAGCGCGACCTCACCATCATCCTCTTCACCCTCGACGAGACCAGCTATGCGCGCGAGCTGGCGCCGCTCGCCGGCGTCTACCCGGCATTGAAGCTCGGGCCGGCCTGGTGGTTCCACGACAGCCCCGAAGGGATGCGCCGGTTCCGTGAGATGACCACCGAAACGGCCGGTTTCTACAACACCGTCGGTTTCAACGACGACACCCGCGCCTTTCCATCCATACCGGCCCGCCATGATGTGGCGCGCCGGGTCGATTGCGCATATCTGGCGCGTCTCGTCGCCGAGCATCGGCT
>NZ_SUEG01000021.1:5597-14418 GCF_005063415.1 Mesorhizobium sp. | reverse complement strand
CGGCAAGCGCCCAGACGGTCCTGCGCTCGTCCGACACGCACCCGGACGGCTATCCGACGGTCGAGGCGGTCAAATATTTCGGCGAGCTGGTGAAGGAGCGCACGGCAGGCCGCTATGTGGTCGAGATCTATCCTTCCGCGCAACTCGGCGAGGAAAAGGACACGATCGAGCAGGTGCGCACCGGCGTGATCGATCTCAACCGCGTCTCGATGGCGCCGTTCAACGGGCTCATCCCGGAGACCACCGTGCCCTCGCTGCCCTACATCTTCCGTTCGGAAGAGCACATGCACAAGGTCATGGACGGGGCGATCGGCGACCAGATCGCGGCGGCGTTCGACCAGGTCGGGCTGGTGCTGCTTGCCTTTTACGACGGCGGCTCGCGCTCCTTCTACAATTCGAAGAAGCCGATCAACACCGTCGCCGATATGGCAGGCATGAAATTCCGCGTCATCCAGTCCGACATCTTCGTCGACATGGTGGCGGCACTCGGCGCCAACGCGACGCCGATGCCGTATGGCGAGGTGTATTCGGCGATCGAGACCGGGGTCATCGACGGCGCGGAAAACAATTTTCCGAGCTACGACACTGCCAAGCACGCGGAAGTCGCCAAATACTATTCGCTCGACGAGCACACGATGGTGCCGGAAGCCTTCGTCATGGCGAAGTCGAGCTGGGACAAGCTGACGCCGGAAGACCAGGCGATCTTCAAGGCGGCCGCCAAGGAAAGCGTCGCCAAGCAGCGCGAGCTATGGACCGCCAAGGTCAAGGAATCGCGCGCCAAGGTCGAGGCGGCCGGTTCGCAGATTACGACGCCGGACAAGCAGCCCTTCATCGACGCGATGGGCCCGGTCTACGAGAAGCACGTCAAGGACGACAAGCTGAAGGCCATGGTCGAAGCCATCAAGGCCGTGCAGTGATCAAGCGGCGGCGCGGACATTCCGCGCCGCCATCCTCCTGGGGAGAAAACCGGTGACTTCCAGCCCAAAACCAACACCGCTCCTGTCCGGCGTCGCGCAAGTGATGTCGCGCGTCAGCACGGCGGCGCTGTCGATCGCCGGCATCGGGCTGGTGCTGATGACCGCGTTCGTCGCCTGGCAGGTGTTCGGCCGCTACGTCCTGAACCGCTCGCCGAGCTGGACCGAGCCCGGCTCGGTGATGCTGATGAGCTGGTTCATTTTCCTCGGCGCTGCCGTCGGTGTGCGCGAGAACTACCATCTTGGCTTCGACGTCCTGCTCTACGTGCTGCCGAAAGGCGGCAAGCGCTGGCTGCGGATGATTTCGGACCTCGTCGCGCTCGCCTTCGGCATCGGCATGATCTGGTATGGCAGCCAGCTGGTCGCATTGACGTGGGGCTCCGTCTTGCCGTCACTCGGCATATCGGGGGGCTGGGATTACGTCCCGCTTGTCGCCGGAGGCGCGCTCATCGTGCTCTTCACGCTGGAGCGCATCGTGCTTCGCCTCTCCGGCGCGCCGATCGATGATGCCCTCGATGAATTGCCGCCGGCCGAAGTTGCAGCCGAACTCGACACCGCCAACGTGAAGGTCTGACGCCATGGAACTGTGGATTCTCTTCGGCGTCTTCACCCTGCTGATGCTTATCGGCACGCCGATCGCTTTCTGCCTCGGCGTCGCAAGCCTCGCCACCGTCCTTTATATGGGCCTGCCGCCGCTCATCGTGTTCCAGCGCCTGAATTCCGGCATGAGCGTCTTTTCGCTGCTGGCCATTCCGTTTTTCATCTACGCCGGCGACTTGATGGTGCGCGGCGGCATCGCCAGCAAGATCGTTGCCTTCGCCGGCTCGCTCGTCGGCCATTTGCGCGGCGGCCTCGGGCAGGTCAATATCGCCACCGCTACACTGTTTGGCGGCATTTCCGGTTCTGCGGTTGCGGAGGCAGCGGCGGTAGGCGGCCTGATGATCCCGCAGATGAAGGCGCGTGGATATGGAGCGGACTACGCCGTCAACGTCACGTCGATGGCGGCGCTGATTGCGCTGCTGCTGCCGCCGTCGCACAACATGATCATCTACTCGATCTCGGCAGGCGGAAAGATCTCCATCGCCGATCTGTTCACGGCCGGTATCATCCCGGGCCTGCTGCTGGCTCTGTCGCTGATGGTCACCGCCTATATCGTGGCGCGCTCCCGCGGCTATCCGACCGAGGCGTTTCCGGGCTTCACCGCCGTCGCGCATCTTTTCGCCGTTGCGGTGCCCGGCCTGTTGCTGATCGCGATCATCTTCGGCGGCGTGCGATCGGGCGTCTTCACCGCCACCGAGAGTTCCTGTATCGCCGTCATCTATGCGTTGCTCGTGACCGTCTTCGTTTACCGGCAGATGACCTGGGAAGGGTTCGTTCATGCCACCCATGGCGCCGTGCGCACCACGGCCATGGTGCTGCTCATCATTGGCATGGCGGCGGCGTTCTCGTGGCTGATGGCCTTCCTGAAAGTGCCGGCAGCGTTGATCGCCTCCATGAACGCGATCTCGGACGATCCGCTGGTCGTGCTTCTCCTGCTCAACCTCTTGATGCTGTTCCTCGGCACGTTCATGGACATGGGGCCGACGATCATCATTTGCACGCCGATCTTCCTGCCTGTGGCGCAGGCCTACGGCGTCGACCCGGTGCATTTCGGCGTCATCATGATCCTCAATTTCGGCATCGGGCTGAACACGCCGCCGGTGGGCGCAGTGCAGTTCGTGGCGTGTGCAGTGGGCAAGATATCCGTCTGGGAATCGATGCGCTCGATCTGGCCGTTCTATGCGGCAGGTCTCGTGGTGCTGGCGCTCGTCACTTACATTCCGGCCATTTCGCTATGGCTGCCGAGCGTCTTCAAATAGGGGGTGCGACATGGCCTCGGACACCGCAGTCGACCTCCGCGTCGAACGAAGACCGAAGCTTTCGGAAATCGTCGTCGCGGCGATCCGCAAACAGCTGCAGGCGGGCGAGATCCAGCCGGGGCAAAAGCTGCCGACCGAGGGTCAGTTGACTGAAACCTTCGGGGTCAGCCGCACCGTGATACGCGAGGCGCTGGCCAAGCTTGCCGCGGACGGCCTGGTCGAACCGCGCCAAGGCGCCGGCGTCTTCGTCACCGAGCATATCTCGACTGCGTTCGGTGCTCTGGCAGCAGAGATGGGCAGCAAGGATTCGATCGCCCTCAACGTGCTCGAAGTCAGGTTGGCGATCGAGATCGAATCCGCCGGGCTCGCTGCCATCCGCCGCAACGCCGCACAGGAAGCGGCCATCCAGGAAGCTTTTTTCGAATTCGAACGGCTGCTCCTCAACAGCGAGCCGACAGGACCGGCCGACCTTGCCTTCCACCGCGCAATCGCCAGCGCCACCAACAATCCATTCTATGTCGAGATGCTCGACGTGCTCGGCCGCCGCGCCATCCCTTGCGATGTGACCTCGCCCTGGTCGACCGAGATCGCCCAATCGGACGCCTATCAGCGCGGCCTGCAGCGTGAGCATCTGGTGATCCTCAATGCCATCTCGGCAGGCGATGCCGAGGCGGCCCGGGAGGCGATGCGCGCGCATCTCGGTGCCAGCCAGCAGCGCTATCGCGAGCGCCTGCACGCGCGCCAGGTTTTTTATGCCGACTCGGTCAAGGCCGCGGCAACTGAATAAGCAATTGAGGCAGCCCCATGGGACAGCAATGAATCACACTGACAATCATGCGGATTTCACCTCCCGCTTCGCCATCGATCCTGTTTCTGCCGCAGCTATGGGAACGGACGAACTGCGTCACAATTTCCTGATCGAGGACTTGTTCCAGCCCGGCCGCATCAGCCTGACCTACACCCATTACGACCGCATGATCGTCGGCGGCGCCATGCCCGCCGGCGCACCGCTGCCGCTGCAGGCGATCAAGCCAACCGGGACCAAGAATTTTCTCGACCGCCGTGAGATGATCATCGTCAACATCGCCGGTGCCGGCGTCGTGAAAGCCGGCGGTCAATCCTACGAGCTGCAGGCGCGCGACATGCTCTATCTCGGCATGGGCACGGATGAGGTATCGTTTGCTGCGACCAACCCGGCTGAGCCGGCTAAATTCTACCTGCTCAGCGCGCCGGCGCATCAGGGCCATCCCGACCGGCTGATCCGCGTCGGCGATGCCAAGCGGCTCGATCTCGGCAGCAAGGCAACCTCCAACGAGCGCTCGATCTTCCAGTTCATCCATGCCGACGGCGTAAAGACCTGTCAGCTGGTCGTCGGCATGACGCAGCTCGCCCCCGGTTCGGTCTGGAACACCATGCCGTGCCATGTGCATGACCGGCGCATGGAGGCCTATCTCTATTTCGACCTGCCGGAGGCGGCGCGGGTGTTTCACTTCATGGGCGAACCGGACGAAACGCGCCATCTCGTCATGCGCAACGAGGAGGCGGTGCTGTCGCCGGGATGGTCGATCCATTCGGGCGCCGGCACCTCGAACTACGCCTTCATCTGGGCGATGGCCGGAGACAATGTCGACTATACCGATGTCGACCTGGTGGCGATGGAGGAGCTCAAGTGAGCGATCTCTCGGCCTTCAGCCTTACCGGCAAGCGTATCCTCGTCACCGGCGCCAATACCGGCATCGGCCAGGGCATCGCCGTGTCGATCGCGCGCGCCGGCGGCGCGGTCGTCGGCGTCGGCCGCTCGGCGATGGACGACACGGCGGAGAAGATTGCGGCGGCCGGCGGCCGCTTCGAGGCGGTCCGCTGCGATCTTGGCGATGATGCCGCCGCTCAAGCGATGCTTGACCGCGTCTGGGACGATACCGGGCCGCTCGACGGCCTGGTCAACAATGCCGGCATCATCCGGCGTGCCGATGCGGTCGACCTCACCGAAGCTGACTGGGACGACGTCATCGGCGTCAATCTGAAGACCGTGTTCTTCCTCAGCCAGCGCTTTGCCAGGCGCGTGCTCGCCGATCAGGCGCGGCGCGGCAAGATCGTCAACATCGCTTCGGTGCTGAGTTTCCAGGGCGGCATCCGCGTCGCCTCCTACACCGCCTCCAAACATGGCGTGCTCGGCATCACCCGGCTGCTTGCCTGCGAGTGGGCGGCAAAGGGCATCAACGTCAACGGTATTGCGCCCGGTTATATCGAGACCAACAACACCGAGGCGCTGCGCGCCGATCCCGACCGCAGCGCTTCGATCCTGGCGCGTATTCCGGCCGGACGCTGGGGTGCGCCGGAAGACATCGGCGACGCAACCGTATTCCTGCTGGCGCCGGCGTCGAACTACATGCATGGCGCGGTGGTGCCGGTGGATGGGGGCTGGCTGGCGCGATAAGCAGCAAATGATAAGAGTTTGGCGATGACCGGAACCAAAATCTTCTCGCATGCCGGCGAGGGTGCGTGGACGCCGACGCCGGATGGCAACCGCAGACGCGTGCTCCTGCACACGGACGAGCTGATGATGGTCGAGTTCGGTTTCGACAAGGGCGGCGTCGGCGCGCTGCACTCGCACCCGCATGTCCAGGCGAGCTATGTCGCCGAAGGTCGCTTCGAGGTCACCATCGACGGCAGGACCGAGGTCCTGGAGACAGGAAGCAGCTTCATCGTCCCGTCCAACCTTGTCCATGGCGTCAAGGCGCTGGAGGCGGGACGACTGGTCGACAGCTTCA
The DNA here is from genome assembly GCF_005063415.1 of Mesorhizobium sp. Classification (GTDB taxonomy): domain Bacteria; phylum Pseudomonadota; class Alphaproteobacteria; order Rhizobiales; family Rhizobiaceae; genus Mesorhizobium. The sequence goes on along the minus strand of NZ_SUEG01000021.1, from coordinate 8,814 downwards.
CGCCGCACCGCGCCGATTTCCTCGACTGAGCTGCGGGCCCGAAGATCAGGCAGCCGGTTCTCGGAACGAAAAAACCCGCGCCTCCGGAGAGACGCGGGCGTGTTGCCTGGGCGCTTGTGGCGCCGCGGTACTCAAAACATCACCGCAGAACCTGAACCTGCCGAATGATGGTGAAGATAGGATTAACCGCTCCGAGGCGGCGCGATATTCACAGTCAAGGCGAATAGGGGCTGGAACGACGGTCCGATATCGGCCAATGAGAGAGAAGGTCGCTTCAGGCGGTGCCGCGGACAGGACCAGAGGGGTCGATAAATGTTCGAATCTGCTGTCCAGGCAATCACCTGGCGATTCGCCGGGGAATTTCGGCAGGTCGTATCCCCGAAAGTTCTGCAATGCAGGTAGCAGCGAGCTTCCCGGCAGAGGATTCCAAGCGGCGCGTCCTGAAGGATGTATTCGGCTTCGATGACTTTCGTCCCGGCCAGGCGCCCGTGATGGAGGCGCTGCTGGCCAGACGCCATGTGCTGGCCGTCATGCCGACGGGTGCGGGCAAATCGCTCTGCTACCAGGTCCCGGCGTTGGTCCTGGGCGGGCTCACCATTGTCGTTTCGCCCCTGGTGGCGCTGATGCAGGACCAGGTCGCCGCATTGCGCCTTGCCGGTGTGGCAGCCGATACGATCAATTCCTCACTCGATCGCGATGCCAATGTCGCTGCATGGCGCCGCGTCGCGGCAGGCCAGACGCGCCTGCTCTACCTTGCACCGGAGCGGCTAATGACGGTGCGAATGCTCGAGGCGTTGACCAAGCTCGATGTCCGGCTGATCGCCATCGACGAGGCGCATTGCATCTCGCAATGGGGACCGGCGTTCCGGCGCGAATACGAAGAATTGTCGAGACTACGTGATGTCTTCCCGAAAGTGCCGATCATTGCGCTGACGGCGACGGCGGACGAGACGACGCGCACCGACATTGCCGCGCAACTGTTCGACGGGCGCGTCGATACCGTGGTGCTCGGCTTCGACCGGCCGAACATCAAGCTAAGCATTGAGCCCAAGCAGGACAGCAAGCGCCAATTGCTAGGCTTCGTGCAGCGCCATGCGGGCCGCAGCGGGATCGTCTATTGCCTGTCACGCAAAAAGACCGAGGAGATGGCGGCGTTCCTCGAGCGGAACGGCGTACGCGCGCTCGCCTATCATGCCGGCATGAGCAAGGACGCGCGTGAAGCGAATCAAAATGCTTTCATGACCTTGTCCGGCGTGGTGATGGTGGCGACCATTGCCTTCGGCATGGGGATCGACAAGCCGGATGTCGCCTATGTCTTCCACACCGACCTGCCAGGCAGCCAGGAGGCCTATTATCAGGAAATCGGGCGGGCGGCCGAGGCACATATGCTCTTCGGTCTCGGCGATATACGCATGCGCCGGCTTTTCATCGAAGACGAGGACGCGCCGGCTGAGCACAAAAGGCGCGCGCATGGCCGACTCGATACGCTGATCGGTTATTGCGAGACGACGCAGTGCCGCCGTCAGATCCTGCTTGGCTATTTCGGCGAAAGTGCTTCGCATTGCGGCAATTGCGACAACTGCCTCGACCAGGCGCCGCATGCGGATGGCGAGGCGGAGGCGCGGATCATCCTGGCGGCGATCACACAGACCGGCGAGCGCTTTGGCGCCGCCCATGTCGTCGATGTCCTGCTCGGCCATGAGACCGAGAAGGTCCTGGACAGGAACCACCACCGGCTTGCCAGCTTCGGCACCGGTGTGGCGCACAAGAAAAACGTGTGGCTGTCGCTGGTCCGCCAGCTCGTCGCGGGAGGGTTTCTGATATTGGACTCAGTCGGCCATGGTGGCCTCGCCATTGCCGAGAAGGGCCGTGCGCTGGCTCGGGGCGAGGCTTCATTCCGGTATCGCTTGGACGCGCGCCAGTCATCGCGAGGCAAGATACGTCCTGCGGATACCGCGGCAGGCACGGAAGGTCTGGATTCGGCGCTGCTGGCCGCGCTCAAGGCTGTACGGCTGCGTCTTGCCCGGGAACGCCAGGTGCCGGCCTTCGTGATCTTTTCGGATCGTACACTGATCGATATGGCCGAACGCTGCCCGCGTGATCTGGACACCTTCGCCGCAGTCAACGGCGTCGGCGCCGCCAAGCTCAAGGATTTCGGTGAGATATTCCTCGGCGCGATCGCTGCGCATCAATCCGGTGTGGCGGGCTGAAGACCCACTTCAGTGACGCAATCAGCACCGGCTTCGTCTCGCCGCTGCAATCGCGGCCTCCTGCTGCCGCAAGCGCTCGATCTTCGCGCTTTGGCGGGCAGCCACGGTCGAGGCGACACGCTGCCCTCCCAACAACCAGCCCGGAATGTTGGTGTGGACGACTTTGCCACGAGCGATGGCTGTCGCCGACATTTCGTCAGCGACCGCGCCGATCGCCACGTTGAGCTCGACGCAACTCATCTTGTCGTATTGCGCAGCATCAAAGGATGCAGGCAAAGGCGATGCGCAACTTCCGACAAACATCAGGCTGCATATCAGAGGCGCGGCCGTGGAGATCGCCTTCATTCCCTTGTCAAGCACGTTGATGCCGGACGGGCGGATTTCGGAGGGTTCTCGATGTCGGGCGGCGAAGCGCTCCCGAGGTTCCGCGTAACTGAAGCATGTGACCCCTACAATATTCTGTGCTGACCGTCCTGTTTGTCTTCAAAGAATTCCGAGAGAACCACTGCCGTCTTGTCGGGGTGCTCTTCCGGGAAAAAGTGCCCGCCTTGGACAGCGCGTCCTTCCACTCTGTCGGCCCATTTCCTCCAGATGGCCAGTGGCCCGCCTTCTTGCGCATACCAATTCTCCAGGGCGCCTTCGCCACTCCATAGGGCCATTAGCGGACACTCGATGCGACGACCGTTTGCCTGGTCCAGCGCGTCGTGTTCACGATCGATCGTGGCAGCAGCGCGATACTCTTCGCAGATGGCATGAATATGCGCGGGATCGCGAAGCGCATCAACATAGGCGTTCCTGGCCTCTTTGGAGACCATTTTCGCCGACGATCCCCACTGCGTTATTGCATCGTCGACGACGGCATCGGGAGCCGCGCCTATCAGACGCTCCGGCAGGGGCTCCGGTTGGGCAAGAAGGCTCCAGGGCCAGAAGCCAAGCGCCAGTCTGGCATCCGCTCGATCCCATGTCGCGGCGGTGGGGATGATGTCGAGGACGGCGATCTTGAGCAC
>NZ_SUEG01000021.1:0-5587 GCF_005063415.1 Mesorhizobium sp. | reverse complement strand
CTTGAGCACTTTGTCGGGATGGTCGAGCGCCAGGCGATAGGCAACCCGCCCGCCACGATCATGCCCGGCAACCATGAACCGCTCAAACCCCAGCTGCTTCATGGCCTGAACCATGTCGCCGGCCATGGCGCGCTTGGCGTATGGGCTATGATCGGCAGAGGAAACCGGGCATCCGCTTTGCCCATAGCCTCGAAGGTCGGCGGCGACCACCGTGAAGCGGGGCGCCAAGGCTGCGGCGACATCCCTCCACATCAGATGCGTTTCTGGAAAACCGTGAAGAAGCAGCAGCGGCGGACCGGTGCCTCCGACCCTTGCGAAAATGGTCGTATCGTCCAGTCGTAGGCTGGTGGCTCTGAAACCTGCAAACACCGTCAGCCTCCTCGGGCGCCCTTAGGCAAGCTCTCTAAGGGCGCTAACGGTCGCCTGAGGCAAAAACCCCGGCCGCGATGGCCAGGGTTCAAGCCGGCTAGTTGCTAGAATCGAAACCAGACCCACACTCGCCTGCGGAAGCACCGCCTGCGCCGATAGCCATTTCGCCAGTAAACGCGACAGACCCTTCTCCAAGCACGCCGGCGGCGGCGACGCGGCCGGTGCCACCGGCGATGGTAGACTGGTTGCAACTCTGCTTGAGTTTCGTCGTCGTCGAAGGTCTCGACATCCGGCGCCTCGAGTTCATCGAGAATGCCGCTTCTGGCAGTTGGAACGCCGGCCACTGCGTTGATTGGCCGAACTGTGCTTGCAAGGGCCGCAGCCCCGGCAATGCCAAACATTCCTGATCAAAAATAGTCGCCGATCCATGGAAACCTCCCGATCTTCAACCAGCGATAGAACAAGGCTAACGATGGGGAGATAGCGCAGTCGGTGCAAACGCCCAGAGCCGCGCGGCGATTAGCGGTGGTCCGGTCGGCCGGAGGGTGTTGCCTCGCCCTCGAAGTGGGATGGCTACCTCGATCCACAAACACCCGGAGCTTTCTGAATGGATGGCGGGCCGAAAACAATGAAGATCGAATGACGTCTACGCCATAGCCACCCAATTTTCACGCTACTCTCTCCTAGGTCGCCGCGTTGCAAGGAGGCTTGACTGCCGTCCTACCAGAAGGTAGGTAAGGGCATGAGCAACTTGTCTACCACCTCTGACGACATCCTGGCTTGTGCACGTTCACTGATCGTCGCTGGCGGCTACAACGGTTTCAGTTATGCTGACATCGCTGATGTGGTCGGGATCCGTAAGGCGAGCATCCATCACCATTTCCCAAGCAAGGTCGATCTGGTCCGAACGCTGGTTGCGCGGTATCGGGAAGAAGCTGAAGCGGGGATGGCAAATGTTGAACTTCACGAATCCGATCCGCACGAACAGTTGCGGATCTATGCCGAGTACTGGGAAGCCTGCATTGCGGACGCCAGCGCCCCGTTTTGTATCTGCGCGCTGTTGGCAAGCGAGCTCCCCGTTCTGCCCGAGGAAGTTGGCCTTGAGGTCCGGGCGCATTTCCGCTCCCTGTCGGCTTGGCTTACATCCGTGCTGGAGCGCGGCGCGCGACGCGGCCGATTTCAACTGGTGAGTACCCCTCGTGCCGAGGCTGAAGCGTTCATGGCGACTGTCCACGGCGCGATGCTTTCGGCGCGGGCCTATGGCGACCCGAAGGTATTCGGCGTCGTGACAGGCCCGCTCCTGGAGCGGCTCGCTCCGCGTTCCCTCCAGATACGACCCTAAGACCTCAACGAACCATAGCCGTAACGGCTCTGCGACGTTCGTCGAGAGCCCTACCTACTAGTCGAAAGGATGATCCAATGACGATTCACGATGGCGATGTTTCCCGCGCCAGCCAGGAACAATGGCTCAAGCTCTATTACTTCGCTCGGACGGCGTTCTCGGCTGTCTGGGTGGCGGCTGCCTTTACAGTGGGACAGCATTCCGGGGTGGTCGCGGCGGTTTTACTCGTGGCTTATCCTGCATGGGATGCCCTGGCCAATTTTGTCGACGCATCGCGCAGCGGAGGATTGGGACGGAATCGCACCCAGACCATCAACGTCGTGGTCAGTGTGGCGACAACGCTCGCGGTCGTTGTTGCGCTGAAGATGAGCATGAATTGGGTGCTCGGGGTGTTTGGCCTATGGGCGATCCTGTCCGGCCTGCTTCAACTCGGCACCGCTGTCCGCCGTTGGAGGAGCTCTGGTGCGCAGTGGGCGATGGTCCTGAGCGGAGGGCAATCAGCACTGGCAGGCACGTTTTTCATCGCGCAGGCGCGGATGCCGTTGCCGCCATCCATCACCGACGTGGCCGGCTACGCCGCAGTAGGCGCCCTCTACTTCCTGGTTTCGGCGGTGTGGCTGAGCGTGAGCCAATTGCGGCGGAAAGCTGCATAGCGCGCCATCTTGAGCCAGCACCGACCCGACTGTCAGCTGCTGATATCGGTTCGCCAAACAGAACGGCCCACCCTTGCTCTAAGGACTGAAAATGGGACCGATATGGTTGGAATTTCACCACCCGCTGGGGGCTAGCCGCTCATCCAAGGCATCTCGATCGCGCCGAACGATACAGCGATCCCGAGGGCCATCAGCGCAATGCCCAAAGCAACTTCGAAGCGGCGGCCGCGCTGCAGCAGCTTCTCGACGAAGACGACCAGCGTCAACAGCAGCATCCAGGCGATGCTCATGATGCCCGCCGCGACCAGCACGGCAAACAGAGCCCGGCAGCAACCAAAGCAATAGAGTCCGTGCCTCAGCCCCATCTCGAGTGCGCCAACCCGCCCGTCGCGCCAATGCTGCGCAACGAAAGCGAGCGGCGAACGGCAATGGCTGAGGCAAATGTGCTTGAGGGTCGTGAATTGGTAGAGCCCGGCCACGCCAAGCGTCATACCGAGCGCGAGCGGCGCCCATTTCGAACGCTGAGGCGGATCGAGGCTCGACGCAAACTCGCTTCCGAGCAGGACCAGGACATACACAAGAAGGCCCGCCGCCGCCCAGACGAGCATGTAGCCGGCGACGAATATCCACGCCGGGATGGCGACGTGCTGTTCGCGCCTAGCCTGCGCCGCCGCGAACATAAAGATCATGGGCGCGGCCGCCGGCAGCATCATAGCAGCCATCATCACCGTCCATACAGCAAGAAAGGCGGCGGCGCCGGCGAGTGACCAACCGTCGGCGGCAATTCCGGCCGTCGCCATGCCGGCCATGCCTTCCATACCCTCCATCCCGCCGCGCACCGCAATGCCCATAGGCATATCCATGCTGAGGGTCAGCGCCCACGCCGCCGCTGTTAGCACGACGAGCGATGCGAGAAGGCCGAGCGGCATGCCACGCAAATTCCGGAGCCGCCACGATTTCCCGGGGAACGCGTCAGGCATCGGCACGTCCCTAGTTCGGGCCGGTCCAGTCGAACGGAATGTGTTTGCTAGAGCGGGCCGTGCCCGTCCAGTCGAGCCCGAATCCTTTGGTGCTCACCTCGACCGAACGCGCCCAGGTGGCAACCTGGCCCGGGCCGACCTCCGAGCCCGGCGGGTTGATCGTCTGCACCCGCTTGCCGGGTGGTGTCGTGGGACCTGAAAGCGCTTCCGCATGCCCAACGACGAGGCCAGGGATCTCGACCCGCCAGGTGGCAAGGTCGCCCGCCACCTCGAAAGTGATCGGCACGAACTCCATGCCACGCATCTCGCCGATGTTGGCGGCAAAACCCGCCGGCCAGCCGCCAGCCTGCCCGCCGAAGATCGCCTGCAGGGCTTCACGTTGCCGCTCGTTCGCCTTCTCGTCGACGTACATGCCCATCACGGCCTTTGCCTCGCCGGCCCATAGATTGCCTTCGAACTCGCCGAGCGCCACCAGCGACAGGCCGTCGAGCTTCACGTCGCCATACTGACCCTCGCGCACATGCCAGGCGAGCACGCCCTGGCAATGATTGCCGGTCGGCCGCTGGGCGAACTCGCAAGGGCAAGGGATATCGCAGCTGCAGATGTCGAACCAGTCGCCTGCGAGCCGCCATTGAGGCACTGCATTCATGGCTCTTCCTCCCGGAATGTAGCACCATTTATACGTCGAAGGCGGGGCGCACTCCAGCAGTTAGTGCATCGCTCGCTGATTTTGGTGGACTTGCCGCCCCAGACCGAAGTCACCGCGTTTTGATCAGCAACTGCTCGCAACAGAACCCAGCCGCCATCCAGTGCGACCACGGAGGTGGTTTCTTGCTCCGTTCCATGTGATCGATGAGGTCGTGGGTAAGGTTCGCGACGGGTCGATCACCAAATACACGATGCGGCTGATGCTCGCTTGACCACGCCGCGGACTGACAACCTTCCGCAACACCGCTCGGCTGCTTGGTCACAACGGCGTAGCGGGCCAATGCTAACGCCGGGCTGCAATTGAGCTCCGCACTTCACAAGCATATGGCTGAGTTCGGCGGGCAGTATCAAGAAATTACGATCACTGGCGGAGAGGGAGGGATTCCTTTTCACCCCTATGATGCTGAAAATACTAATCTTTTCGCGCTTTTTGTTACACAGTTTGTTACACAGCTACAACTACGATTTATAACCGCTCTAAGCTCGCGGCTTTTGGGCTCGCCTGCCCAATCCATCCGATCTGTCGAAACCGACGGCTTGTAGGACACTCCCGCGTGTGTACGAGCGCCGACCAGGAAAAACCCGCAAAAAACGTCGCCCTCAGATACCCCGTCGGCAATGAATATGGGACCGAAGTTGCGCGGCAGATCGGGCGTTAGGTGCCTTCATGACATCTGAACCTGAGCAGGCTCCTACGCCGCGAGCCGGCACATTTCCGAACGAGTTTCGTCCGGCTGCGAAAAAAGGTGCCCTGTCGGGACTTACTTGTTGGCCGGATGGCTTATCAGGGACTAACTCGTGAAGAGACTGATAATGCAACATTATCGTTCGTTATTCACGCACGACAGGCGCGGCGGTTCTGACCAAACATGGTTGCCAAAAGCGCCGCCATGATTCATCGTGCTTGCGATGATTCTGCGTCCCAGACCTTCTGCACGTCACCACGCCACGCCTGCCGGAACCCCTCCGACCGTGCCAATGGCAGCGGTGCCGACCTGGCTGCGCCGGGCCATCTCGGATACGCACAGTCACGCGGGAAACAAGTTCGAGGACGTCTCGCTCGCCGCGGGCGCTGCCATCGGCGCGCTCGATGCTGTCGTCCGCCGTCAGGAGCGGTGGGCCGGCGCCTGGCGGCAGCGGCTGGCGCTTTCGGCTGCCGTGGCAACGGCAAAGCAGGCTGGCCGCGTCGAGGATGAAAGCGCGCTGCGCGACGCCGTGTTGCTCACCGGGCCCGGCGACAATGTCGGCCCCGCCGGCCGTTTTCTCCTCGCCTGACGTCGGCTGGCATCTCGGCCAGCGGAGGATCTGCTGAGGGAGAAGAACCTCGCCGCGTTGCTGGAAGATCTAGGTCTCACGCTCGATGACGAAGCGGTCAGCGATCTGACGGACGATCTCCGACAGCTTGCCGCGAACACCGGGACGGTCCAAACGCTGGTCGGGGCCTTCGCGGCCGCGGAGCGTTACGGCTTCGGGCGCGTCCTCGGAGCCTGGCTTGCCGATGTCTTGCTCGCGCAGCGGCTAGGCTGGACGCACGC
>NZ_SUEG01000219.1:2275-6181 GCF_005063415.1 Mesorhizobium sp. | reverse complement strand
GACCATCTGCTGCATGCGAAAATTCTCGATGCCGACAAGCGGCCTTCCGGCATCGAGAATTTTCGCATGCAGCAGATGGTCGATGCGGCCGGCCAGCCGATCGACCTGAAAGGGGCGGTCGATGCCGAAGGGCTCGCGGTCCGGGACGGCATTGCCACGGTCGGCTTCGAGCGCGATCACCGTATCGCCGAGTTCAAGATCGACCCGGACGACATGAAGGCGCCGTTCAGGCAATTGGACTTCCTGATCCCGGCCGGGGAACTCCGCCGCAATCGCGGCTTCGAGACCGTCACCCGCGCCCATCCGTACGGACAGCACGCGGGCGGGCTGGTCGTGGTGTCGGAAAAAAGCCTCGACAAAGCCGGCAACATCTTTGCCGCGATCATTGAAGGGCCGCACAAGGGCGTCTTCACCGTCAAGCGCAATGGCGATTTCGACATCACCGACGGCGCCTTCCTGCCGGACGGCGACCTGTTGCTGCTGGAGCGCAGTTTTTCGATGGCCCGCGGCGTCAAGATGCGGCTGCGGCGCATCTATGGCGAAAGCATCGAGAAGGGCGCCGTCGCCGACGGGCCGGTGCTGCTTGAGGCCGACATGGGTTACCAGATCGACAACATGGAAGCGCTCGACGTCTGGACCCGCGACGATGGCGCGCTGATCGTGTCGCTGATGTCCGACGACAATCACTCGATCCTGCAGCGCAATCTCTATCTGGAATTCATCCTGCACGAGGATTGACGCGCGATCGGCCGTTGTCTGGCTGACAGCGACGCTGGCGTTTCCGCGCCGTTCGCAGATCGTGTAATTTCCCTTGGCAATGCCCCCTGGCAATAACCTGCGGGTTTCCAGCCAGATTCGCCGCCTGCAAAAAAATACTTTAGTCAAGACTTGACAATTTGTGCCGTCGAAGAAATACTCAAGTCCATGCTTAAGTATTCCGAGATCGACAGCATCCTGCGGGCTCTTGCCGAGCCGACGCGCCGGGCAATCCTGGAAAGGCTGAGCCGCGGGCCGGCCACCGTCAGCCAGTTGGCGGAGCCGTTCGGCATGACTTTCGCCGCCGTGCTCCAGCATCTCCAGGCGCTGGAAGCGTGCGGGCTGATCCGCAGCGAGAAGGTCGGACGCGTGCGCACCTGCCGGATCGAGCCCGGCGGACTTGCCCCGCTCGCCGACTGGATCGCCGCGCGCCGTACGCCGGCCGAACGCCACCTCGACCGTCTCGGCCAGATCCTGGCGGAGACTTCACAACCGAACGCAACACTCCACGACCAGGAAAAGGACGACAAGAAATGAACCAGATTGCGCCCGTGAACGACCAGCACTCCGTCATCCATTCGACCTTCAGCATCGAGCGGACCTATCCGCAATCGCCCGAGCGCGTCTTCTTCGCCTTTGCCGACAAGGCGACAGTACGGCGCTGGCGCGTCGACGGCGACGGCTTCACCATCGCCGAATTCACCTTCGATTTCCGCGTCGGCGGCGGCGAGGTCTCGCGGTTCAGCCATCAGGGCGGCCCGGAGATCAGGCTCGATGCGCAGTTCCAGGACATCGTCCCCGACCGGCGCATCGTATTTTCCTACCGGATGGCGGTCGGGCCGCAGCCGCTGTCGGCGTCGCTCACCACTGTCGAACTCGCACCCTCCGGCGACGGCACCCGCCTGACCTATACCGAACAGGGTGCGTTCTTCGATGGTGTCGATTCAGCGCAAGGGCGCGAGGAGGGTACGCGCGGGCTGCTGCGGGCACTCGCCGCCGAGCTTCAGAACGCGCAGTAGAGGTTCGTCGGCGTTATCGGGCGGCGTCCAGCAAGGGGCCTATTGCCCCTTGCTCGCGAGCCAGACGATGTGACGGGCGCCGCGCTTGCCGTGAGCCCGCACCTTGACCTCGTCGACCGTGAAGCCCGCCTGCTTGAGCCTTCGGGTGAAACCTGCGTCAGGGCCCTGCGACCAGACCGCCAGCACACCGCCGGGCTTGAGAGCTGCTCTCGCGCTGATCAGGCCGGCTGCGCTGTAGAGCGCATCATTGGCCTTGTAGACGATGCCTTCGGGGCCGTTGTCGACGTCGAGCAGGATCGCGTCCCAGGCCGATGCTTGCGATCGGATGAGCTGACCGACATCGGTCTCGCGAATGCCGACGCGCCGGTCGTCAAGACAGCCGTCGAAAACCTCGGCCATCGGGCCGCGCGCCCAAATCACGACCGCCGGTACCAGTTCGGCAACGGTGACCTTCGCATCGGCGCCAAGCTCGGCCAGCGCCGCGCGCAAGGTAAAGCCCATGCCGAGGCCGCCGATCAGGATGCTTGGGTTCAGGCGGCCGGCAATCCTTTGACAAGACAGTTTGGCCAGCGCCTCTTCGGAACCGCTGAGCCGGCTGTTCATCAGCTCGTTCGCGCCAAGCATGATCGAGAATTCGCCGCCGCGCCGCTTCAGCCGGAGTTCCTGTCCGCCGTCAGGCGTTTTTGCCGAGTCCAGTTGAAGCCAGGGGATCATGCTCGATAGTCTTTGAGCATGATCTTGTCCGAAAACCGGTTCCCACTTTTCGCTAACGCGGACCTTCGGTTCGGGATCATGCTCTATGCCGCCAGTGCCGGCTGGCTCCAGCGGGCGGCAAGCAGCCGGTAAGGGATCAGCGCCACCACCGCTATGACCAGCTTGACGCTGAGATCGCCGAGCGCCCAGGATATCCAGCGCATCGTCTTGACCGGCAGCACGCCCATCAGCGGCGCGGTCTCCAGCGCAAAGCCCTCGTTCGGCCCGGCGAAGGCGAAAGCCGCCGCAAAGGCGACGGTGAAAAACACCACCGTATCGAAAACGGAGCCGACCAGCGTGCCGACGATCGGTGCGCGCCACCAGCTCTGCCGGCGCAGCCGGTTGAACACGGTGACGTCGAGCAATTGCGCGGTGAGGAAGGCGGCGCCCGAGGCCGCGGCAATGCGCACCAGCCGGTCGGCGGCGGTCTCGAATTCGATCAGGCCGTGGCGAAACAGCAGCGGCGGGATGACGATCGAGCAGATCACCGCTGTCATGAAGCCGACAAAGACGATCCTGCGCGCCACCGCCGGCCCATAACGGCGATTGGCGAGATCGGTAACCACGAAGGAGAACGGATAGGTGAAGGCGCCCCAAGTCAGGATGTCGGCCAGCGACAGCCCGCCGATTGCACCCTGCATCGGGAACAGCACAAGGATGTTCGAAGCCACGACGACGAGTGCCATGGCCTCCACGAAGGGCAGGTACCGCGAGAGGAAAATCATTTTTTTATCCTGGGTGATGGAACCAGCGGAACGCGATCCGGAACCCCGGTCACGCCCTGGAAGGCGGCTGCCGCCGAAAAACTCAGGCGGCCGGCTGTTCGGCGAGCTTCTTGGCGATCTGCTTCTTCAACAGGCGGGCGCGCTGCGACAATTCCTTGGCGTCAGCCTTGACCAGGAAGGCATCGAGGCCGCCGCGATGCTCGACCGAACGCAGCGCGTTGGCCGAAATGCGCAGGCGCACATTCTGGTTCAGCGCTTCCGAGATCAGCGTCACATTGACGAGATTGGGCAGGAAGCGTCGCTTGGTCTTGTTGTTGGCGTGGCTCACATTGTTGCCGGACATGACTGCCTTGGCAGTGAGTTCGCAGGTGCGGGACATGATACTAACCTTCGGTTCTCGGTCCTGGCCAAACATTCGACCCGCGCCGGGTGGCGCGCGGTTTCGGTCAGGCGGCCTTATGGAAAAAGTTGGCGTTCCATAGTTGCATTTCGCCGATGCGTCAAGCTTGGGGTTGCTCGGAAGAGGGGAATCGCACCTTTCGGAGTAGGTGTCGTCGGTGAAGCTGCTGATCGCCCTCCTCTGGAGGAGATGTTGCTGTCCCGCGGATCTCTCAAGACCTGGGTTCCTCGCCCACCGCGAAGCGGGGGAGAGG
>NZ_SUEG01000219.1:0-2265 GCF_005063415.1 Mesorhizobium sp. | reverse complement strand
GGCTTCGCCGAGCCACCTCTCCCCCACTTTCGTGGGGGCGAGGAACCCAAGCTGGAGTGAAGCCGCAACCCTTTCCCTCTGCGGGGCCGAGGCAGATCGGCAAATTCGTCGAGAGCGCCACATTTTGTTCTTGCTTTGTGCCGGCAGCTATGCTATTAGTTCCGGTATGGTGCTAATTGGCTCCAACGACCCGCCCGCCAAGGCGGGTTTTTTATTTTGGCGGTCGACCAGCCCCAGCGTTTCCTGCCGAAGCCGCCTTTCACATTAAGGCCGGAATTCAGCCTATAAACGGTCGCACAGGGACATGCCAGACCGGAGCCGCCCGTCCGGTCGACAATCAAGGACCCGCCATGCCTCGTTCTTTCCTCCATGCCCTGATCGTGTTGGTGGCCGTCGTGCTGTCGACGACGGCTTCGACCGCAGAGCCGCAATCCTTCACGGGCGAGTATTCGGTATCGTTCCTCGGCCTCTCCGTGGCCAAGGCGAAATTCTCCAGCGATTACGAGGGCGACACCTATTCGATCGAGGGCAGCGTCTCCGCCGCCGGGCTCGCCACTTTGTTCGACGATACGAAAGGCACGATCTCGTCGAAGGGCAAGATTTCGGGCAAGCAGTTGCAGCCGCAAGCGTTCCACGCCGACTACACGTCCGGCAAGAAGGCATCGATGATCGACATCCAGTTTGCCAACGGCGTCGTCACCTCGACCAAGGTCGTGCCTGAGCCGAAGAAGCGCAATCCCAACAACTGGATACCGCTGGTCGGCAGCGATCTCGTATCCGTCCTCGATCCGATGGCCGCGACCGTCATCCATGCCGACAGCCTCGACCAGGTCTGCGGGCGCACGGTGAAGCTCTATGACGGCGAAATGCGTGCCGATCTGAAACTGACCTACGAGTCCAAAGGCTCGATCTCGGTGACCGGCTACCAGGGTGATACGGTCACCTGCAGGCTTGGCTTCGAGCCGGTGGCCGGCTACCGCAAGAACCGCAAGGCGCTGAACTACCTGAAGAAACGCAGCCGCATCATGGTGACGTTTGCACCGGTCGGCCAAAGCGGCGTATATGCGCCGATCCGCGCCACGGTCAGTACGCAAATCGGCCCGTTGACGATCAGCGCGGAGCGGTTCGAAGCAAACGAATAGGCGTGATGGTGCGCCGCCAACGGGCATGGGGGCGACTGATATGGCGCGCGCAACACTGATCGGCTTCTCCGCGGTCGCCATGTGGGCGCTGCTGGCGCTGCTTACGGATGCTTCGGGCGCCGTGCCGCCGTTCCTGCTTTCGGCAATCACCTTTACGATCGGCACCTGCGTCGGGCTGGTTGCCCGGCTGTTCATGCCGGCAGCCGACGGCGCCGCGAGGATACCGCGCCAGGTCAAAATACCACGCAAAGTCTGGGTGATCGGCATTGCCGGCCTGTTCGGCTATCACTTCTTCTACTTCACCGCGCTGCGCAATGCACCGGCCGTCGAGGCCAGCCTGATCGCTTATCTGTGGCCGCTGCTGATCGTGCTCGGATCGGCGCTGATGCCTGGCGAGCGGCTGGCCTGGAACCATATCGTCGGCGCGCTGCTCGGCCTTGCCGGCACGGTCCTGATCGTCACCAAGGGCGGCGGGCTTGCCTTCGATGCGCGTTATGCCTTCGGCTACGCCATGGCCGGCGTCTGTGCGGTGCTGTGGTCGTCCTATTCGCTGTTGTCGCGGCGCTTCCCGTCGGTGCCGACCAGCATCGTCACCTGGTTTTGCGCCGCCACCGCGGCCCTTTCGCTGGTCTGCCATCTGTTGCTTGAACAGACGGTGCTGCCCGACAGCGCCGGCCAGTGGCTGGCCGTGCTCGGCCTCGGTCTGATGCCGGTGGGGGCGGCGTTCTATGCCTGGGACATCGGCGTCAAGCGCGGCAACATCCAGGTGCTGGGGGCGGCGAGCTATGCCGCGCCGCTGCTGTCCACCCTGGTGCTGATCGCCGCCGGCTTCGCCGAGCCGTCATGGCGCATCCTCGCCGCCTGCGTGCTGATCACCGGCGGCGCGGCACTGGCGGCGAAATCGCTGTTCCTGCGCAAGAGGGCTACGAGCGAGGCAAACGCATGATGCCGTTTCCCGGCGGCATCGATGCCAATGCCAATGCGACGCTGGTGTTTTCGTTGGCGGCGGCGGTGATTTACGTGTTCAGCCTCGTCATGCCGCCGCGTCTTTCGCGGTCGGCGGCAAGGACATTGGCGGTGGCGATGCTGGCGGTGCTGGTCGTGCAGCAGGGCGGCCCATGGC
>NZ_SUEG01000218.1:3606-6219 GCF_005063415.1 Mesorhizobium sp. | reverse complement strand
GGCACGACGAGAAGATTGGCGGCATCCGGCGACAGGCCGACGCTGTGCAGCGCCTCGCGCACGGTGTAGTCGAGATGGGCGCCGAGCGTGTTGACGGCGATGGTATTGCCAGCGATGTCGGCGATCGATTTGATCGGGCTGTCGTCGAGCACGTAGAAGACGCTGCGCACCTTGCTGTTGATGCCGTTGCTCGGATAGACGGCGACGAAGTCGTTGCCGCCGGAAATCGAATTGATCACGGCGGCGGTTGCAGCCGAGCCAATATCGACGCTACCGGAGGCGAGCGCAAACAACGATTCCGGGCCGCCGCCGGAATAGCCGACATTCTCGATCTCGATACCGAGGCCTTTGAAATAGCCGAGCTCGCCGGCCAGCTCATGCGGAGAGATGCTGCCACGGCTGGCGAGGGAGCGGAACTTCACGGGTGCCGCTTCGGCAAGGGCGATGCGCGGCAGGCCGGCGGCGAGAAGGCCGGCGGCGAAGGGCGCGCCGGCAAGCAGGGAACGGCGGGAGATTTTCATGGTCCGGGTCTTTCCTGATTTGAGTTCTTGCCTGGTTGAGATTGGTAAAAGGCGGATGGTCAGTCGACGGCATTGCTCCAGCGGCAGAGCCGCCGCTGCAGGCTGACCAGCGCCTGGTTGGCGATCAGGCCGAGGCCGGCGAGAATGACGATTGCCGCAAACATCAGCGGGATCTGAAAGTTGTATTGCGCGTTCATCACCTGGAAGCCGATGCCCTTGTTGGCGCCGATCATTTCGGAGGCGATCAAAAGCAGCAGCGCCGTAGTGGCGCTGAGCCTCAGCCCAACGAAGATCGACGGCACGGCGCCGGGCAGCACGACGCGACGGAAGACGGTGAGCTGCCTGGCGCCATAGACGCGGGCCATCTCCAGCAGTTTCGGATCGACTTGCTTGACGCCGCCGATCGTATTGAGCAGCAGCGGAAACAGCGTCGCCCAGAAGATGACGAACACCTTGGACGCTTCGCCGAGCCCAAGCAGCAGGATGAACACCGGATAGAGCGCCAGCGCCGAGGTCTGGCGGAAAACCTGCAGGATCGGATCGAGGGCGGTTTCGACGGCGCGCACCTGGCCCATGAACAGACCAAGCGGGATGGCGACCAGCACGGCGGCCGCGAAGGCGAGACCGGCGCGCTGCAGGCTGATGGCGATGTCGCCGAGCAGAGTGCCGCCGGCCAGCCCCTTCCAAAGTGCCGCGACAATCGTATCGATCGGCGGCAGCACGGCCGTGTTGACCCACCCTGCGCTGCTCGACACTTGCCAGATTGCGAGGAAAGCAATGAGGACGCCGTAGCGCGACAGGAAGCGGATGCCTGCCCGGCCGCCGAGGCGCAGGAAGTCCGTGCCGAGGCTTGTCGTGCTGTCACGCGTGCCGAGGCTGGCGGCCTGTTCGACGTGCTGCAAGGTCATCGTCTTGCCTCTCGCTTCGAGGGTAGTGGGCTTCGTGGAATTATTCGGCGGCCAGCACGGCCGAGCGGGCGGCGGTCCACGGGTTTTCCGGCCGCCTGAGGCCGAGGTTCTCGCGCAGCGTCCTGCCTTCATAGGCGGTGCGGAACAGGCCGCGGCGCTGCAGTTCGGGGATCACCAGCTCGACGAAGTCGTCGAGCCCGCCGGGCAGCCAGGGCGGCAGGATGTTGAAGCCGTCGGCGGCTTCGTTGCCGAACCACTCCTCCAGCTGGTCGGCGACCTGCACCGCGCTGCCGATGACGGTGTAATGGCCGCGGGCCGTTGCCACCCACTGGTAGAGCTGGCGGATGGTGAAGTTGTGCTCGTCGGCAATCTGGCGGATCAGCGCCTGGCGGCTCTTCATGCCTTCGGTTTCCTTGCTCGGCGGCAAGGGACCGTCGAGCGGATAGCCCCGGATGTCGAGCGTCTGGCCGGCCAGCCCATTGAGCAGGGCGACGCCGTCTTCGGGCAGGATGAGATCGTTCAGCTGCTGGTATTTGGCGCGCGCTTCTTCTTCGGTGCGGCCAACGAAGGGTGCCACGCCCGGCATGATCAGCACCTGTTCGGGATCGCGGCCGACGGCCGTCACGCGCGCCTTGATGTCGCGATAGAATTCCTGCGCCGACGCCAGGTTCTGATGGGCGGTGAAGATGACTTCCGCCGAGTGGGCGGCGAGCTTGCGGCCGTCCTCCGATTGCCCCGCCTGCACCACCACCGGGTGCCCCTGCACCGGGCGCGGCACGTTGAGCGGCCCCTTGACGCTGAAATGCAGGCCCTTGTGGTCAATGTCGTGGAGCTTGTCCTTGTCGTAGAAGCGCCCCGATTTCTTGTCGCGGACGAAGGCATCGTCCTCCCAGCTGTCCCACAGCGCCTTGACCGTCTCGACATGCTCATGCGCGCGGGCATAGCGCTCGGCGTGGGCAGGCTGCGTGTCGCGATTGAAATTGCGCGCGGTTTCGTCGCCGGCCGAGGTGACGACGTTCCAGCCGGCCCGGCCATTCGACAGAAGGTCGAGCGAGGCGAACTTGCGGGCGAGCGTGTAGGGCTCCTCGTAGGTGGTCGAGGCGGTGGCGATGAAGCCGAGATGCGTGGTGAGCGGCGCCAGCGCGGCAAACAGCGTCACCGGCTCGAAGCCGGCGATCTTGGCG
>NZ_SUEG01000218.1:0-3596 GCF_005063415.1 Mesorhizobium sp. | reverse complement strand
GTTGCCGCCTTCGCGGGCGCCGAGGCCGACCGTCAGATTGTCGGCGAGGAAATACGCGTCGAACAGGCCGCGCTCGGCGGTCAGGGCAAGCTGCTTGTGGAACTCGAAATTGGTGGCGCCGTCGGCCGGCGCCTCGGGGTGGCGCCAGGCGGCGATATGCTGTCCGCCGCCGGGCAGGAAAGCGCCCAGTTTGATTTGCCTGGATCGGGTCATCGCGGCGTGCTCCTGGATGGATCGGAAAGGGGGTCTCGGGTCAGTGGTGCGTTCAGGCGGCAAGGCCGACGCGATAGGGCACTCCGGTTACTCGGCATGCCTCGGCGACCGCCTGCCGGGCGCGGGCGTGGATGGCTTCCGACACCAGCACACCATTGGCAAAATCCTTGTCGGAGGCGTAGATCGCGGTCGGCACGGTCAGCGCCTCGAAGAAGCCGAACAGCGGCCGCAACTGGTGCTCGACGATCAGCGAATGGCGCTCGCCGCCGCCGGTCGCGGCGAGGATGACGGGCTTGCCCCTCAGCGACGACGGATCGAGCAGGTCGAAGAAATGCTTGAAAAGCCCGGTATAGCTGCCTTTGAAAGTCGGCGAGCCGGCCACCAGGATGTCGGCGCCTAGCAGCCGTTCGACGATGTTGCGCGCCGCCGGGTCGAGGTCGCCGAGGCGCCTTGCCTGCGGTAGGGACGCGCCAAGATCCTCGATGTCGAAGACGGCCGAGGCCGCGCCGATGCTTTCCGCGGCCTGCCCGACAATGTGGCTGACGAACGCCTTGGTCTTCGATGGCCGGGTCAAGTTGCCCGACAGCCCTACAACGAGCTTCTTCGACATTCCTGGCTCCCTCTCAAGCGCTCAATTTTTTAAGATCTTGGGTTTAGCGATCTATGTTAAGTCTAGAGAGTTTGTAGAATTAAAAGAGCGATAGAATTTCAAAAGCAGGGCGGTGAGGGGACTGAGTTTGCGGCACATGGCCAGCAATTGGTTCATTCAACGCGGCATAGCGCGCTGAAAGATCCGCCACAGCGCCTTCAGCCGCGATAGCGCAGCGCGTCGGACAGAGCGCATGAACAGCCGGCTGGACATATCAGGCAAGTCGCCCTCGGCGCTCCCGGCGCGACGTCGAGGAACTATGTCCCGATGCCACAATCCTGGACGGGCTGGCGGTCCTGGGAGAGGAAGCGGGCGAGGCACAGGCCAAGGTGCTGGAGTGGCTCCGCGGCATGCAGTGAGTCAGGCCAATTTGATTCAAATCCGGCTGTGGATATTTGCTTTTGGGTAAATCGAGGCGGTCATCTTGCCGGCCGGCGGGCAACAAGGAGAAGCCTATGACAAGCGACTTTGCCGCCGCACACCTCCACCTCGAACGAGCCTGCCATTATTTGAGCGGCGAGGACGAGACGAGCCGCACGGCTCGTGCGGCACTGGATCTCCTGATCGATGCAATAGTCGCGGCGCAATACAAGCGGCCCACGGGCGACGTTGTGGAATTTCCAAGACCGGCAAAGCTGGGACAATCCGCAAGCGGGAACGGGTAATCCAACCGTCGGCGTCCCTTTGCTTCCGCCTGATCACATGAACCAGGTTGCCACCAGGCCGATCGTCGCCGAGAAGATGGCGGCGGTCGTTGCCCAACCGAGTATGTTGGTGCTTCGGCTGTTCACCTGGTCGCCCATGATCCTGCGGCTGTTCGTCATCAGCATGATGAGCAGCAGCAAGGGCGGCGTGGAGAAGCCTTGAACGATGCCGGACCACACCAGCGCTTTCATCGGATTGAAGCCGAGAAAGTTCAGGCCAGCGGCGATCGCCGTAAAAAATCCGATAGCGAGATAAAATTTGGGCGCCTCTCGAGCCCGGGCGTGCAGGCTGTTTTTCCAGCCGATGGCTTGTGCCACGTCGTAGGCAGCGCCGGTGGTCATGACAGGAACCGCGAGGAAACCGACGCCGATCACGCCTGCTGCGAACAGGACGCTTGCGGCCTGGCCGGCGAGCGGTCGCAGCGCCTCCGCCGCTTGCGCTGCCGTGTCGATATCGTGGTGGCCCGCCTTGTAGAGCGTAGCACCCGTCGACAGGATGATAAAATACATGATGAGATTTGAAAACATCATGCCGATGAGGATGTCTCGGCGAGAGCGACGGAGTTCGCTGTCGGTGGCGCCCTTCCTTTCGCTGAGCGTCGTTCGCCCCTGGGCAATCTCCTCCTCGACCTCCTCATTGGACTGCCACGTGTAGAGATAGGCGGACAGCGTCGTACCGATGATGGCGACCAGGATCGACAGGAACTCACGGTTGAATTCGATCCTGGGAAGCAGCGTTCCGCGCAGTACTGCCGCGGCGTCCGGCTTGGCCAGAATAGCGGCACCGACATAGGCGAGCAGCGCCAGCGCCAGCCAGCGAAAGATGTTACGGATCAAAGTATAGGAGCCGAAGACCTGGAGGGCGAAGATGAGGGCAGCGACGAACAGCACGATCAGCGGAATGGGAAGCGGTACGAACATGTTGATCGCGGCCGCCATTCCACCAAGGTCCGCCGCGGCCTCAATGGTGTTTCCAATGAGCACCCCCAAAAGCACGGACCAAAGCAGCCACCGTGGATAGAAGTCCTTGATGACGTGGAACAATCCGCGCCCGGATACCTGGCCGAGCTTCGACGACAGGTAGACGACCACATACATCATCGGCAACGTCACCGGAGCCGTCCAAAGCAGGTCGGGTCCGAAGCGGGCGCCGGCACTGGCGTAGGTGCCTATCGCGGAGCAATCGTCGTCGGCCGCCCCTGTTATCAGGCCGAGGCCGAGCGCTCGGCCTATGCCGCCTTTGCCCTCCTTCGGTGGGATGGAACGATTGGAACCGGCCTGCCTCATTGCGACCGGACCGGGTTGCGAACGAAAGGCGCGGCCCGCCATGCAACAATGCTAAGGATCGGTCGGGGCGCTGGTCTCATTTTGCTTCCTTCAACAACTTGCCCAAACCCGGCGCGCCATGACTTGTTCCGCGACGACGGGCCAGGGGTTTTGCCTCAGGCAAAAAAGTTCGGGTTGACCGCTTTCGAACGCGAAGCGACTATCCGTGCGAGGCGAAGATCGCAGGAGGAAATGCAATGGACGAGCCCGGTCAGTGGCGCCACATGTCGAGCGCGCCAAGGGACGGCAGCAGAATCCTTGTCACGGTTCGGCCTTCCGAACAGGGTCCGGCCGAGGTCGACATGGCTTACTGGGCCCGCGCCGATCAGTTCGGCAGCGAAGGCTGGCGCGCTTCCGATTCGTCTCCAGGACGCATCGTCGAATATGCCGAACCCGAACTGAAGTGCTGGATGCCGCTGCCGTCGGCCAATCTCAGCAAGGGATCGATGCCGAGCCCCTGGGAAGGGGAAGATGTGCCGCTGGTGGATGGCTCGGGGATATGAGGCTAGCGGGAAGGGTAGTTTTGATCGCTGGCGGGACTGCACCCCCCTCTGGCCTGCCGGCCATCTCCCCCTCGAGGGGGGAGATGGCCCTTATCGCGGCCTTCGCTAATCTCCGACGCTGCAAGAAGGGCGCGGCTATTGAAGCTGCCGATCTCCCCCCTGTTTGGACCGGGGACATCGCGAACAGGTGTGCGAGGACAT
>NZ_SUEG01000217.1 GCF_005063415.1 Mesorhizobium sp. | reverse complement strand
CGCCTATGCCGGGCGAAGATGGTTGCATTGCGGCATAGAGCAAAGTGCGGGGATTGAACAGGCGGCAGGGGGATCACGATTGCCGTCAACATTCTATCGGGGCTCGGCGCATGGCTGCCGTTGGCCGAAATTCTCGTCGCCAGGCCGCTTGCGGCCCTACGCAGGCACCTTCGATTTCCACAGCGACCAGCCGAGATTCATGCCGGCGGCGGCGACCAGGATGGCGGCGGCGCCGACGATCTGCGCCGGCTGCAGACGATGGCCGAAAGCGACGACATCGACGAGGATGGCGACGACGGGGTAGATGAAGGACAGCGATCCCTGCAGATGCGTCGGCAGCTTCTGGATGGCGCCGTACATGAGGATGTACATCAGGCCGGTATGGACGATGCCGAGTGTCGCCAGCATGAGCCAGCTCCGCGCATCGGCGGGAAGGTGGGTGAGATTGGCGAAGGGTGCCAGCATGAGAACGCCTACGCAGACCTGGATCAGGGCGATCAGGTGCGGCGGCGTGCCTTTGAGTTTCTTGGTGACGATAGCCGCAACGGCCCAGAAGAAAGCCGCGGCCAGCGCCATCGCGATGCCGGCAAAGTAGTCCGTACCATGATCGCCTGCATCGGGCGCGGCCTGCACGATCAGCAGCATGCCGGCGAAGGCGATGCCGAGCCAGGTCAGCTTCGTCACCGTCAGCCGTTCGGAGAAGAAGAGCGCGCCAAAACCGACCAGCATGAAGGGCTGCGTGTTGTAGACAGCCGTGGCGATCGAGATCGACGCGCGAGAAAACGCGCTGAACAGCAACAGCCAGTTGATGACGATGGCAGCACCGCCGAGAGCCGCGATTGCGACAATGCGAAGCGACAGTCTGCCGCGCAGCAGTCCCAGCGCCGCGCAGATGATCAGCAGCGTTACCGCCCCGAAAGCACAGCGCCAGAACACCACGTCCATGATGGGCTGGCCGGAAAGGACGACGAACCAGCCGATCGTGCCGAGGATCGCCATCGCCGCCGTCATCTCGATCGTGCCGCGTACCGTGTTGTCCATGGATGCTCCTGAAAACCGTTGAGATTTTATAATCTCATGGCGGATCGGGCCTTTCCATGACTTGTAGCTGGTGATATGCAGAATGAACCTAATTTAATTAGGTAAACATCGGCTTTTTCTTGGAATTGTAAAATGCTGGACGAGCTCGACAGAAAGCTCCTCGATATCCTGGTCAAGGATTCACGGACTTCGCTGAAGGAACTGGCGCTGCAGGTCGGCTTGTCGTCACCAAGCGTTTCGGAGCGGCTTCGACGGCTTGAGGATCGCGGCGTCATCCGCGCGTTCACCATCGACATCGATCCGCAGGCGCTCGGCTACGCCTTGCAGGCGATCGTTCGCATCCGGCCATTGCCGGGCAAGCTGCACATCGTCCAGAAGCTGATCGAGGAAATCCCGGAATTCGGCGAATGCGACAAGGTGACGGGCGATGACTGCTTCGTTGCCCGGCTGTTCGTCCGCTCGATCGGCGAGCTCGACGGGATTCTCGACCGCATCGCCGACAAGGCCGAAACCAGCACCGCCATCATCAAGGCGCAGCCGATCCGGAGACGCCCGCCGCCGCTCGACATGCCAAACATGTGACGGGTTTCGGTGGCGTGGCCCACATATTTGCGGTCGCGGTCTGGCCATTTCTGGTCTATTCCAGAGTTCAACTTTCCCTCCAGCGTCCCTTCCCCATGTCAGGCCTGCTCGTCGATCCCTGGTTCTATGCCGTGGCCATTCCGGCCGTCATCCTCGTCGGCCTGTCGAAAGGCGGCTTCGGCGGCGCCGTCGGCTTTGTCGGCGTGCCATTGATGGCGCTGACCATGCCGCCGGTTCAGGCTGCCGCAATTCTTCTGCCAATTCTGTGCCTGATGGACATTGTCTCGGTGTGGACATGGTGGGGCATCTTCGACCGCAAGATGCTGGCCGACATGATGCCGGGCGCCGTGATCGGCATCGCCCTTGGCTGGCTGACGGCGGCCTTGGTCACCGAAGAGATGGTGCGGCTGATCGTCGGCGCGGTTGCCCTGATCTTCGTGCTGCGCTGGCTCTATTTGCAACTCCGCCACGGTGCCGGCCACGCGGCGGAGCCCAACCGCGTCGCCGCCGGCTTCTGGGGTACTGTTGCCGGGTTCACCAGCTTCGTCGCCCATGTCGGCGGCCCGCCTTTTCAGGTCTATGCGCTGCCGATCAGGCTCGATCCGAAGGTGCTGTCGGGCACCGCGGCGATCTTTTTCGCCGTTACCAATGCGCTGAAGCTCATCCCTTATTTCGCGCTCGGCCAGTTCGACACCACCAATTTGACCGCGTCGGCGGTGCTGATGCCACTGGCGCCGCTGTCGACAATCGCCGGCGCCTGGCTGGTGCGGCGGATGCGGCCGGAGCTGTTCTATCCCTTTACCTATGCGACGGTGGCGATCGTCGCGGTCAAGCTTCTGTGGGACGGCATAGTCGGCCTTCTGTAAGACGGCGGCCCCTGTCGGCCGCCGCCGGATTCCTTAAACCTCAGGCGGCACTCGGCAGCAGCGGCCGCGTCCTGCCAAGCGCGAGCGCGGCGCCGGTTGCCAGCACGAACGCCATGCAGCCAAGAATGGTGATGTCGTGCAGCGTCGGCTTCAGCACCATGTCCGCGATGATCACCAGCATCACCGAATAGTCGAAGCGCGCGGCATTGAGGACGCGCTGGCCCTGGGCAAGCACTGCCGGCGTCACGCCCTCCTTGGCGATCATGCCTGCCATGCGGTCGGCAGTCGGCTTGAAGATGAACATGCCGATGCAGAAGGTCGTCGCATAACCGGCAAGGCCGATCAGCACCCACAGATCGGAAAAGCCGACCCAGAAGCCGCACATGATGAGGCCGAAAAGCAATGTCAGCATCGACATCGGCGCGAAGAACCGGTTGCCGAGCTCGCCGGTGGCGCGCATCGCCTGCAGCATGCCTTCGACGTTTCCAGCGCGGTCGGCGCGTACCGCAAGCAGCATCAGCGTGAAGCCGCCGCCGACCCAGAGGATCGCCGAGACGATGTGCAGAAATTTAACGGCCGAGTACCAGTCCATTGTTCGCTCCTTGAGAGATTTTGATGATTGCCGGAGCGCAAGGTTTTGCTCCGCCTCGTTGCGAGGAACGGGCGTTTAGCGCGGCGCCTGTTTCGGAACGATGTCGCGCGCAGTGCCGTTTTGTTTCGGTAAGCCGGTCACGATCTGGAGGAAACCCATGGCGAGCGTCGCCCCCACTTTCCAGCCGGTGGTGTGAACGGCGCCGTGGCCAATCAGCTGTGCTGTTACGGCACAGATGCTGGGCGCTTGATCGAAAAATATGCCCCGCGTTAAGGCTTTGTTAAGCTTTACAGGCGTTTACTATGTCCATCCAGTGATCTGGATTCTTACCGAGTGGTTGGAGCCACTTTGTTTGACGCCTCCCTGTTAAACTCCTGAGAGCCGCCTTATCCGCGGCTCTTTTTTTGTGCGCCGGCATGGGCGTCCTTCCGGCTAAATGCGGCCGTTAACCGTTTGTTAAACATGTGCTTGCCTTCGCTGGCAGCGAAGCGCATTTTCAAGCTTCAGTCGTTTAGGCTGCCGGATATGGCGGCCAAGAGCCGAATCGGCCGGCTGTCAGGCAAGTGCAGGGGCGTAGCGATGAACGAGCCTTCGAAGGCGAGCGCGAAAACCATCAAGCTGGCGGAGCGCCGGGTTTTCTCCCAATCCTTCAAGCCGCTCTATCAGGAAGGCATGGGCCTGGTCGAGCAGGCGGCCGAATATCTCGACGGCAAGGGCCGCGCCGAGGCCAAGAAGCTGTCGAGGCTGACGGCGACGCTTTATGCGGCCGAATCGATGCGGCTGACTACCAGGCTGATGCAGGTCGCCTCGTGGCTGCTTTTGCAGCGGGCGGCGAATTCCGGCGAGATGACCCGCGATCAGGTGGCTTCCGAAAAATCCAAGGTGCGTCTCGACACCGCCTCCGCGCACGAGGAGGCGCCCGGCTGGGCCGAGCTGCCGACGGATTTCGTCGACCTCGTCAACCGCTCGCTGCGCCTTCAGGCGCTGGTGCGCCGCATGGACGAGGAGATCTATGGCGGCCTGGCCGAGGTGCCGCCGTCGAGCCGTCGCCTCAATCCGGTCTCAGACCAGATCACGCTGCTCAACACGGCTTTCGCCCGCGGCTGACAGGTTGCTCGGGGCACTGCCAGAGCCTGTTTCTGGTTTGTTCACATTTCGCTGGCATCGCTGTCCGTCGGAGGTAAACTTGGCGGATGGGGGAAGCGATTCGCATCATCGGCATCGATCCGGGGCTTAGGCGCACCGGTTGGGGCATCGTCGAAAGCCTCGGCAATTCGCTGCGCTTCGTTGCTTCCGGCACGGTGCGGTCCGACGACAAGGCGGCGCTGGCGGTGCGTCTTTGCCAATTGCATGACGGGCTAGCCGAGATCCTGCATGCCGCGATGCCGCACGAGGCGGCGGTCGAGCAGACTTTCGTCAACAAGGACGCCGCTGCGACGCTGAAACTCGGCCAGGCACGCGGCATCGCCATGCTGGTGCCGGCGCGTGCCGGGCTTGTCGTTGCCGAATATGCGCCAAACGCCGTCAAAAAGGCGGTGATCGGCGTCGGCCATGGCGACAAGAAGCAGATCCACATGATGGTCAAGGTGCTGATGCCGAAGGCGACTTTCGACAGCGATGACGCCGCCGACGCGCTGGCCATCGCTATCTGTCACGCACATCACCGGCAGAGCATCGCCTACAGGATGGCGGCACCGGCCGGATAAGTTGTTCTTGACTTGTTCTCCGGTCGGCAATAAGTAATACCGGCGAGGTATTACCATGCGCGTTACGACCAAGGGTCAGGTGACCATCCCGAAGGAGATACGGGATCACCTGGGTATCGGCCCAGGCTCAGAGGTGGAATTCGTTCCCACCGAGGACGGCGCTCTTGTCATTGCGGTCGACGAAAACATGTCGGAGGAGGAAGCCTCGCGCAGATTCAGCCAGACGCTCGATCGTATGGCCGGTACGCTGGATCTGGGGGGCATGACGACGGACGAATATATGGAATGGCTGAGGGGGCCGCGTGAAGATCTCGACATTGATTGACACAAATGTCCTGATCGACGTGTGGGGTCCTGCCGGACGGGAGAGGAAGTGGTCAGCGTCGGCGATCACCGCATGCGGGCGCGACGGTGCACTTGTCATCAACGCAATCGTCTGGTCCGAACTCGCGCCGCTGATTGCGACGGAGCAGGCTCTTCGCCAAGCAGCCGACATGCTCAAGATAGAGCGTGAATTCCTGCCCTGGGAAGCGGCCTTCCTCGCCGGTGTCACACATTCCCGCTATCGCCGCGCCGGCGGCATTCGCGAACGAACCTTACCGGATTTCTTCATCGGCGCCCACGCCGTCATTGCGGGACATCGGCTACTGACGCGCGATGCCGCGCGCTATCGCAGCTATTTCCCGGACCTCGATATCATCTCGCCGGAAACCCATGAAGGGCCAGGCTTGACAGGAAAGTTCAAATGATCGGCAAGCTAAAAGGCACGCTGGACGAGATCGACGAGGATTTCTGCATCGTCGACGTGCATGGCGTCGGCTATGTCGCCTATTGTTCGGCGCGCACGCTTGCGGCATTGCCGCAGCCGGGCGAGGCGGTGGTGCTGTTCATCGAGACCTATGTGCGCGAGGACATGCTGCGGCTCTATGGGTTCCAGTCGGTGCTGGAACGCGAGTGGTTCCGGCTGTTGATGAACAATGTGCAGGGCGTCGGCGCCAAGGTGGCGCTGGCCATCCTGTCGACGCTGGCGCCGGCCGATCTCGCCAACGCGATTGCGTTGCGCGATATCGCCATGGTCAGCCGCGCGCCTGGCGTCGGCAAGAAGGTGGCCGAGCGCATCGTCACCGAGTTGAAGAACAAGGCGCCGGCCTATGCGGGCACTGCCTCCGGCACCATCGGCCTGAAACAGGAGCTCGGCGAAGGCGTTGCTTCGGCGCCGATTACCGACGCCGTCTCGGCGCTGGTCAATCTCGGCTATTCGCGCGACACCGCCGCCAATGCGGTGGCGGCGGCGCTGAAGACGGCAGGCGAGGAAGCGGACGCATCGAAGCTGATCCGCTTCGGGCTGAAGGAGCTGGCACGATGAGACGTTGCTTGTCCCGCACCTTGCCCTGTGCAAGGAAAGCGGCATGAGCCTTTCGCCACGCCTCATTGCTCCCGAC
>NZ_SUEG01000216.1:734-6358 GCF_005063415.1 Mesorhizobium sp. | reverse complement strand
CACGTCCAGCGTGCTGAACGGTTTTTCGAGCATTGGCGATCATGCGGACCGGCCGTGCCTTGCCCGACTGGGCGGCGATGACGCGCAGGCAGTCCAGGCTCTCTGCGCCCCAGGCCTGCCCCTTGCAGGCAAAATCGATCTCCGGCATCGGCAGGCGCGCCGTCTTGGTGGTGGTCGTCGCGCCATCGATGAGGTTGGCCGGCGGGTTCAGTGAGGCGAAGGCCGGACCGACGGTCGGCGTCAACGCCATGCCGGCAAATGCGGCAGCCGCGAGCAGCATGAACATCGCCATTGGATGATCACTGGCGCGCTGGCGCAGCGCCAGCTTCGGGCGCCGGTCGTTACGCTGGGGACCCTGCTGGCGAAGGTCGGTATCGGTGATCTGGATTTTCGTACGCATCGTCGTTTCCTTCGGTCTTCTTCTTTTCCCTGTTGAAACGAACTTAATCGCACCTTGTAACCGGCCAACGATGATGGATTAACGATTGTGTAACCGGCATGAAACCAAGCCCGCGGCCATTCCTGGGCAAACCGATCAGGCGTAGCTGGCAGCACCGGTGGCATTCTGTGCTCGCTTTCCGCTATCCACGGCACCAGATCCACGTCGCCTTTCCAGGCCCACAGAGCGTCGGGCGCTCAACAAGCGTGAGGGGATTAACGTCTGGAATTCCCGGGATTTTCCCGGCTTCGACCGTTCGGACTCGGCTCTCAAATCCCGCTCGATTTCCCGGCAAGAATTCGCCCCATTTTCGCAAGCCATTGCATTTCAATGGAAAATATGCTTTTATTGAACGAGCATTCAATAAATAAAGAGCCTTTTATGAACCCGCATCTGCGTGACGTGGCAATCCCCAACGATTGGGATCGGCGGGGGCTGCCGGGCTGGAGCTATCATTCCGACGCCTTGCTCGAACTCGAGAAAGAGCACGTCTTCCGCAACCATTGGCAGATCGCCGGCCATGTCTGCGACGTGCCGAACGCCGGCGACTATCTGACGATGGATGTGGTCGGCGAGCGGGCGCTGATCGT
Source organism: Mesorhizobium sp. (assembly GCF_005063415.1). GTDB lineage: Bacteria > Pseudomonadota > Alphaproteobacteria > Rhizobiales > Rhizobiaceae > Mesorhizobium. The sequence goes on along the minus strand of NZ_SUEG01000216.1, from coordinate 5,329 downwards.
GCGCGGCAAGGATGGCGTTGTGCGCGCCTTCAACAATATGTGCCGCCACCGCGGCAGTCGCGTCGTTGCCGACAGCCGGGGCACTTGCAAGAATGCGCTGGTCTGTCCCTTTCATGGCTGGGTCTACAATCTCGACGGCACGCTGCGCGGTGCTGCCCGCCCGCGTTCCTTCCCCGACCTCGACAAGACCGAATTCGGACTGATGCCGCTCGAGCTCGAAATCTGGATGGGCTTCATCTTCGTCCGTTTCCGCAAGGGTGGGCCGCAGCCATCGGTGGCCGAGCTGTTGAAGCCGATCGAAGCCGAGATTGCTCATTACGGCGTCGCCGAGATGGTGCCGTCCTGGGGCATCTGGACCCAAAAGACGCCGGTCAACTGGAAGTCGGTGCGCGACGTCGACAATGAAGGCTACCACGTCGCCATGGCGCATCCGGCGCTGCAGGATCTTTACGGCGCGACCTATTTCGACGAGCCGTTCGTCAACGGCGTGTCGCGCTCGTTCGCCACTTACAATCCGCATGCCGGACGGCGCTGGAGCGTCGCGCAATACATCAAGCTCGCACCCGAGGCGAAGCACTTGCCGGAGCACCTGCGCAAGGCCTGGATCTACTACGGCATCTTCCCGAACAACGCGCTGTCGATCATGCCGGAATCGGTGCAGTTCTATCAGGAATTCCCGCTGTCGACGGGTGAGACGCTGCTGCGCGGCGCCATCTACCGCTATCGCGACGAGACCAGGGAGCAGGCGGCTGCCCGCTACCTATCCTACCGCATCGACCGCGACACGCTGGCTGAGGATGTGCAGCTTTCGATATGGTCCAACGAATCCATGCTGTCCGAAGCCTTCGGAGGTTTTTACTTTTCCGATCTCGAATATGGCGTGCGCACCCACCACGACCATTTGCGCAAGCAAATTCCCGTGTTCGGATTGGAAACCGCGCCCGAGGAGAAGGATATGTGGGCGCTCAACGAGGCGCTCAGATCACGCTCCTGACGCATGCTGCCCAAAATGTTAGCCTTGGTCCTCAGGCCCAGATGGCGACGGGAATGCCGTAACGATCGGCGAGCGGCGGATCCGGAAACGGCATTGCCTCGCCTCTGGCGATGCGTCCGGCAATCAGCATCATCGCCGCGGCATCGAGGAAGTCGTCGGCGGCCGCGCCACGCGGCGGCGTCTGGTCGAGAAAATCCTGGCCATAACCATGCCGGGCAAGCAGCGCCTTGCGTTCGGCCATGCCGGCCGGATTGATGTTGCCCCTGATCTTCTTTGGCAGGCGCATCGCCCGGTCGCCGTTCAGTTTGCAGAAGGCAACTTCCGGATGCGATTCGAAGACGCGGCTGCGCAGTTCGGGGCGCGCGATCAGCAGCGAATCGATCTCGCGGATCTTGGCGAAGATGCCGAAGGCCTGGATCGAGACGCCGCGCGGCGGACCTGATGTCGTCTTGGCCACCTCACTTGCCTTGCGATGTGCGGCGTACCAGGCGTCGACTGTGGTGAAGGCTTCGATCTCCGCGTAGAGCGCGGCGCGAGAGGGGATGGCAAAGACACTGGACTGCCGGGCCCCAAGCAGCGGCCGCACCAGCGCCTCCGGGCCGCGACCGCCTCTTTGGGAGAAATCGGGCAGGCCGATTGGCATATCGACCGCTACCATCGCGGCGGCGGGCAGTCGGTCGAGCAACGCCGCGAAGCTTGGGAAAACGGCTGTCGACGGTGCCGCACCGGGACCGCGGCAGACGGCTATCCAGCCGGCCTTGCAACCGTCGACGCCGACAAGCACCACACCCCTGGGCACAACCCTGGGCGCAACATCCCCAGGCACAACATGATCGGGCACAACATCCTTGGGCGCATCATCCTGGGGCGCCGCGTCTTCGGCCTGCCTCACGCCCGGCGGTCCCGTTCCGGATGCAGGAGATGGCGAAGCTGTACCATCGCCATCGGTTGCGACAGGCTCTGGGCATCGGTCTCGAGCTGCAATTCGTCGCCGCCGCGCTTGGCGGTGCGCGCCAGGATCTCGTAGACCGCTGCCGTGGTCGATTGCAGCGCCTTGGCGGCCGGCTGGCCGGACAGGATCCGCGCCAGGTAGACGGCCGCCGTCAGGTCGCCGAGCCCATTCGGCGGCTTGTCGATGAGCCGGTGTTCGGCAAGCAGCGCCTCTCTGCCGGTGAGCAGTAGATTGCCGGTGCCGCCGGCCATCATCGCTGGCGCCGAAGTGACCAGCATGGCCGGCGGGCCGGCTTGCAGGGCTGCAGCCATTGCCGATTTCAAGTCGGGCAGCGGCGCTCCGGCCATCCATTCCAGCTCGTAGCGGTTGGGCGTGGCAATATCGGCGATCGGCATCAGCCGGTCGCGCATGGCGATTGCGGTCGGCTCAGGTACGTAGAGCCCGCCCGAATCGCCCATCACCGGGTCGCAGATATAGAGGGCGTCCGGCGTCTTCGCCTTGACCGCACCGACCAGCGAAGCGACGACTTCGGCCTGGCCAGCCTCGCCGAGATAGCCGGACAGCACGGCGCCGACCTCGCCCAGCCACGGCGCGCGCTCGAGGTCGGTCATCAGCGCCTTGAACTGGTCCAGCGGCGGCACGATGCGGGTGGCCCGGCCATGCCCCGGATGCCAGGGCAGAATGACGGTCGGCACCGCCCAAACCGAAAAGCCGAGCGTCTCCAGCGCAAAGACGGCGGCACGGTTGCCGACCGAGCCACGTGCGACATGGCTGGAGACGACGATGACCGCGCGCGGCGCGTCGGCTTTTTCGGCACTCATTGATTTTTCCTAACTGCCCCTGGTGACGAAAAGCACGAGCCAGATCAACAGGCCGATGGCAATAAGCAAGCCCGCTGCGCGACCGATGCGGGTGCCCCAATATTCGATCGGGTCCGACCGGTCGGCATCGGCCGCGGTGACGTGGTCGCGCGCCCCTCTGGCGGTTCGCGCGAGGAACGAGGCGCCGCCCGGGTCGGTCTCGCGCGCCACCCGTTCGATGATGCGGCGCGATTCCGCGTCGCTGTCGTGGCGTTTCGCCATGGTGATGTCCCGTTTCATGCCGAGCTTAACCCTTTCGCCTCGTCTGTCACAGGGCCCGACGGTGAATGGCAGAAACCAGTAACACTTCTCGGCCGAAGTCATTTTCTTACGCAAGGATTGTGCTAATGCTTCGCCTGCCAATGCTATCGAGGGGACCTTATCATGCTTGCCCAGCGCCTTTCTTCGCCGCCAATCTTCCGTAATTTAGCTGCGTTCCTGGTCGTGGCCGTCATGCTGCCGCTGCTTGCCGGCTGCGGCTACAACACCATCCCGACAGCTGAGGAAAACGCCAAGGCCGCATGGAGCGAGGTGTTGAATCAATACCAGCGTCGCGCCGATCTCATCCCCAATCTTGTCAACACGGTCAAGGGCTACGCCGCGCACGAGAAGGACACGCTCGACGCCGTGGTCGAAGCGCGCGCCAAGGCGACGCAGGTGACCGTGACGCCGGAAACGCTGAACAATCCGGAAGCCTTCAAGAAATTCCAGGACAGCCAGGCCGGCCTGACCAGCGCGCTGTCGCGCCTGCTTGCGGTGGTGGAGAACTACCCCGATCTCAAGGCCAACCAGAACTTTCTGGCACTGCAAGCACAACTCGAAGGCACCGAGAACCGCATCACGGTCGCCCGCCGCGACTATATCCAGGCAGTGAGAGAGTACAATCTGACGCTGAGGACCTTCCCGTCGGTGATCTGGGCGACCTTGTGGTTTCGCGGCAACCAGCCGTTTGCGAATTTCACCATCGAGGAGGATAAGATGCAGCCGCCGAAGGTCGATTTCGGCACCAACACCACGCAAGGCGGGTGAACGGCGCCTGTTGAGCCTGGGCCTGTTGGCTTTGTATTCCTTCGCGCCCCCCTCTGTCCTGCCGGCCATCTCCCCACAGAGGGGGATGGGAAGAAACGCCGGCCTGATTTTTTTTGGCTTCGTTCTAACCTTTCTCCTCCTCCCGCTCACCGCCCTTGCCGCCGAACTGCCGGCGCTGACCGGACGGGTTGTCGACAATGCCGGCATCATCGATGCCGCGACCGAGGCGACGCTGACGCAGAAGCTTGCCGATTTCGAGACCAAGGGTTCCGACCAGATCGTCGTCGCGACCATTCCCAGCCTCGACGGCGAGGAGATCGAGCCTTACGCCAACCGGCTGTTCCGCGCCTGGAAACTCGGCCAGGCGAAGGAGAACAACGGCGTCCTGCTTCTGGTGGCGCCGAACGACCGCAAGATGCGCATCGAGGTCGGCTATGGGCTGGAAGGCACGCTGACCGATCTGCACACCAAGCTGATCATCGAAAACGACATGGTGCCGGCCTTCCGTGCCGGCGATTTCTCCGGCGGCATCAGCAAGGCCGTCGACGACATGATCATGGTGCTGGAAGGCAATCCCGAAGAGCTGGAGGCGCGCGGCGAACGCAACCAGCAGCCGCCGTTCAACAGCGACGATCTGTTCTTCACGATCTTCATAGCCATCTGGGCAATTATCTTTTTCGGCGGCCTCGCAGCCTCCATCCTGCCGCCGATCTTCGGCCAGAAGATCGGTCCCGGCCGCTATCGCTGGCTGGGCATGACC
>NZ_SUEG01000216.1:0-724 GCF_005063415.1 Mesorhizobium sp. | reverse complement strand
GGAAGCTGGTGAAGAGATGACAAGACACGCCATCAGCCCGGTGGAATCCGGCCGTTTCATCAAAATGATCGGCACCGCGCTTATGGCCATGGCGGTGCTGCTGGTCGGCTTCGCGGCCTTCGCGGCCGAACTGCCGGCGCTGACCGGACGGGTCGTCGACAATGCCGGCATCATCGATGCCGCGACCAAGGCGGCGCTGACGCAGAAGCTTGCCGATTTCGAGACCAAGGGTTCCGACCAGATCGTCGTCGCGACCATTCCCAGCCTCGACGGCGAGGAGATCGAGCCTTACGCCAACCGGCTGTTTCGCGCCTGGAAACTCGGCCAGGCGAAGGAGAACAACGGCGTCCTGCTTCTGGTAGCGCCGAACGACCGCAAGATGCGCATCGAGGTCGGCTATGGGCTGGAAGGCACGCTGACCGACCTGCACACCAAGCTGATCATCGAAAACGACATGGTGCCGGCCTTCCGTGCCGGCGATTTCTCAGGTGGCATCAGCAAAGCCGTCGACGACATGATCATGGTGCTGGAAGGCAATCCGGAAGAACTGGAGGCGCGCGGCGAACGCAACCAGCAGCCGCCGTTCAACAGCGACGATCTGTTCTTCACGATCTTCATAGCCATCTGGGCAATTATCTTTTTCGGCGGCCTCGCAGCCTCCATCCTGCCGCCGATCTTCGGCCAGAAGATCGGTCCCGGCCGCTATCGCTGGCTGGGCATGACC
>NZ_SUEG01000215.1:6097-6366 GCF_005063415.1 Mesorhizobium sp. | reverse complement strand
GGCCGATGTCGACATGGACTTCGACGTTCGCCCGAACGAGCCTGCCGAAATCGAAGAACCAGCGTTTATCGAAGAGCTGTCGATCGAAGAGCCAGAGGCCGCCCGGCTTTCCGGCACAGCCGCTGAAGCGGCGTTCGACGACGATTTCGATCTGAGCTTCGCCGATGCGCCCGCCGAGGACGCCGAAGAGCCGGTGGCGCAGGTCGTTGCAGCCGAACCAGCGGCGCCGGCCGCCGCTGTCGCCCCGACGGCCCCAGTGGCCGCGGAAC
>NZ_SUEG01000215.1:2947-6087 GCF_005063415.1 Mesorhizobium sp. | reverse complement strand
GCCGAGGAACGCAGCCTGGAGGACGAACTGAACGCGCTGCTCGGTGCGATGAGCACACGGCCGGCACAAGCGGTCAACGAATCTCAGACAGGCCGGCAGTCTGCCCAGCAGCCTGCCCAGAAGCCCGTGATGGCTGCTCAGCAGCCCATCGCGCCGGTAATTCAGAAGCCAGCAGTGGCTGCTGAGCAGCCCATGGCGGCGGCTGAAGACGTCACCAACGAACCGGTGCATGCTGTCGACGAGCTGGATTGGGAACTCGACGAGCACGAGCCCGCTGAGCCGCAGCAGTCCAGTGCCGCCGATGATGCCGATCTTGGCAGTGTCCTCCTCGATGAGCTTGAAGGCGAGGATTTCGGTGTTGAAGCCGCTGCCGGACCTGCGGATGATTTAGACAACGATGCGCTCGATGCCGACTTCGCCAGGAACATCGGCCTGGATCATGACTCGGCCGACAAGAGTGCCGCAGCTGCTTCCGAAGAAGATCCGCTCGATGGGCTGAACTGGCTGACGACACGCGCCACACCGCCCGAGCCGGCCCGCTCGTGGAGCCGCGTGACACCGGTCGCGCAGCCTCAGCCCGCTTTTGCAGGCCAGCCGGTGGCTTCGGCGCGTCCGGCACCGCCGCAGCCGGCTGCAACGCCGTCTTATCGGGCCGCACCGGTCGGAGAGGCGCCGTCCTATGAAGGCCAGGCATCCCGTGAAGACAGGCGGTCCAATGAGGATCGGCCATCCTATGAAGATCGGCCAGCCTACACGGAAGCTGCGCCAACCTCGTATCAACAGCCTTCCGCCTATGACGAGATGCCTGATGTCGAGACGGTCGACGTGCCCGAGCGCGTCGTGGCGCTGGCGGACGATCTCGACATTCCGGAGCTCAACTTCGACGATGACGAGCCGGTGGCGCCCGCCTACGACGATCTTGATGCCGATTTTGCGAGCCTTCTCACCGAAATGAATGCCACGGATATAGCGCCTGCCCCGGTGCGCAGTGCTGGCTACGACGATGAATACGATGCCAGCTTCGCGTCTGGCTATAAGCAGGATCGTAGCGAGACGCGCGCCTATGGCGCCAAGCCTGCGGAAGCCCCCGTCAGCGCGGCGGCCGCTTCCTATGCCGATGCAGCGGACGGTTTCGATCTGGGGCCATTGCCCGGTGGCCAGCCGGTCTCGCAAGCCGACGATTTCACCTTCGATGAGCTCGACTACGACCCCGAACTGGACGAGGAGATGTCGGTTCCGGGCCTTGCCGAACGCGGGGCCGAAAGGCAGCCGCGCAGGCGCGGGCTGCTGATAGGAGCGGTGGTCGGCGCGGTGGCGATCGCCGGAGGCCTTGGCGCCTTTGCGTTGACCCTCGGCGGCAAGAGCGGCAGCGATGCGCCGGTTATCGTCAAGGCCGACAACAGGCCGATCAAGATCAAGCCGGAAAATCCAGGCGGCACCGTCGTGCCGAACCAGGACAACAAGGTCTATGACGCTGTGGTCAAGGGCGCCAAGCCCGCCGAGCCCGTTCAGCAGAAGCTGGTCACCAACACCGAAGAGCCTGTGGACCTGAAGGCCAACGAACCGGAGAGCCGCGTCGTCGATCTGTCGCCCAATGACCCCGATGCCGCAGACGATATCGACGCGCCCGGCACCGTGGCATCCGACACCGACTCGTCTGGCACCAACGCGTCTGGCATCAACGCGCCTGACACCAACGCGCCCGGCACCAACGCGCTTGGCGCCAATGCGGCTGGCGCTGCCGAAACGGCCGCCGCACCGGCGCCCAAGTCCGAGGATCGCATCGCGCAGGTTCTGCAGGAGGCCGAGAAGGGAGCCAACCCCGAGATCGTCGCCGTTGCGCCGCGCAAGGTACGGACCATGGTCGTGAAACCTGACGGCTCGCTGGTGGCGCGCGAGGATCCGGCGCCCGCCGCCCCGCAGATGGCTGCTGCCGAGCAGGCCGATCCGGCGCCGCAGCACGTGGCTCCGGCGGCCCAGGCCGACGCCGCCGCGCAGACCGGCACCGTGCCCCTGATCGACCAAATGACAAGTGATCCGAAGATTGGCGACCAGCCGAGTGGCGATCAGGCGAGTGGCGATCAGGCCGAAACCCCCAAGCTGCAGCCGGCGCCGAAGCCCGACACAAAGGCTGAAGCCAAGGCCCAGCCGTCGGCCAGCAACCAGTCCGCCAGCACCCCGGCCACGGTTCCGGTGGCGCCGCAGCGCCCGTCCGACCAGCCGGTCGACGTGGTCGGCGAGGTCAAGCCCGATCAGGTCGCTTCCATCGATCCGGCCGCGGCTGGGGCTGGTTCATGGTCGATACAGATCGCTTCGCAGCCGACAGTCGAAAGCGCCCAGGCGACTTACCAGGATCTGCAGCGCCGCTACGGCGGCGTGCTTTCCGGCCGCACCGCCAACATCGTCAAGGCCGAGATTGCAGGCAAGGGCACCTTCTACCGCGTCCGCGTTCCGGCGCAGTCTCGCAACGAGGCGATCAAACTGTGCACCAGCTACAAGGCTGCCGGCGGCAATTGCTTCGTGTCCCACTAGCGGCACCAAAGCCCCCTCGAAAAGCCGGCGCCCGCGCCGGCTTTTTTGCGTGAACGGAATCCGCTGGAGGCAATTGCGGGCGATTCCCTTTGTCGGCGCGAAGCTCTAAACTGTTCCGCATGACCGAATCAAAATCCATGATCCTCGGCTGCGCCGGGAAATCACTGACCCGCGACGAGATCCGTTTCTACCGCAACGAATGCCCGTGGGGCTTCATCCTGTTTGCGCGCAATATCGGCGAGACCGAGCAGATCCGCGATCTGGTCGCCGCGATGCGCGACTGCGTCGGGCGTGCGGACGCGCCGGTGTTCGTCGACCAGGAGGGTGGCCGGGTGCAGCGCCTGCGGCCACCGCTGGCGCCGAACTATCCGGCTGCCGGCGCGCTTGGCGCCTTGTGGCGCGACGATCATGACGCCGGCACCCGTGCTGCCTGGCTCATGGCGCGGCTGCATGCCTTCGATCTGCTGCGCTACGGCATCACGGCGGATTGCCTGCCGGTGCTCGACGTGCCGATCGAGGGCGCCAGCGACGTCATCGGCGCGCGCGCCTATGGCAAGGAGCCGCGAGCCGTCATCGAATTGGGTCGAGCCGCGGCTCCTTGCCATAGG
>NZ_SUEG01000215.1:0-2937 GCF_005063415.1 Mesorhizobium sp. | reverse complement strand
CGCCGCGGCGGAAGGGCTGATGGCGGGCGGCGTGCTGCCGGTGATGAAGCATATTCCCGGCCATGGAAGGGCCTTCGCCGACACGCATTTCGAACTGCCGACCGTCGACGCCTCGATCGGCGACTTGCAGCGGCATGATTTTGCGCCATTCAGGGAGCTCAACCATTTGCCGATGGCGATGACGGCGCATGTCGTCTATAGCGCGATCGACCCGAAGAACCCGGCCACCACATCCGGCAAGGTCATCGAAAAGATCATTCGCGGCGAAATCGGCTTCGACGGGCTGTTGATGAGCGACGACACCTCGATGAAGGCACTTTCTGGGGATTTCCCGTCAAAGGCGGCCGCTATCCTTGCGGCGGGCTGCGATCTGGTCCTTCACTGCAACGGCGTGTTCGAGGAGATGGCCGGCATTGCGTCGCGCACGACCGGGCTTGAAGGCAAGTCGTTTGAGCGCGCGGAGCGGGCGCTGACCTATATCAAGAACCGTGACGTGGCGGACGAGACCGAGATTCGGGCCGAATTTGCCAGTTATTTCGACGCGGTGGCCTAGCATCAAAGGAAGCGAAGTGGCGGAAACATTGGACCTGAAGGCCGGCAAGGCCGCACCGATGGACCGCTTGTGGGCCGAGAACGACGATTCCCGGCTGACCGGCGATCCGGCGTTGGTCGTCGATGTCGCCGGTTTCGAAGGTCCGCTCGATCTTCTGCTACATCTTGCCCGCAATCAGAAGGTCGACCTGTCGCGCATCTCGATCCTGGCGCTGGCCGAACAATATCTGGCCTTCGTCGAGAAGGTGAGGGCGCTGCGGCTGGAGCTTGCCGCCGACTATCTGGTGATGGCTGCGTGGCTGGCGTTTCTCAAGTCGAAGCTCCTGATCCCCAAGCAGCCCGGCGACGAAGGCGAAAGCGGCGAGGAACTGGCGGCGGTGCTGCAGTTCCGGCTGAAGCGGCTGGAGGCGATGCGCGACGCGGCGGCACGGCTGGTCAACCGCAACCGGCTCGGACGCGACGTCTTTGCACGCGGCATGCCGGAAATGGTCATCGTCGAGAAGCGCAATGCCTATTCGGCCTCGCTCTACGATTTGTTGACCGCCTATGCCCAGCAGCGCCAGAAGCAGGCGATCACCAATGTGACGATCGCCAGGCGCGGCGTGTGGTCGCTCAAGGATGCGCGCGACGTGCTGACCAGGCTGATCGGGTCGCTGCGCGACTGGACGGCGCTCGACAGTTTCCTGGTCGAATATCTGGCCGGCCCGGAAGAGCGGCGCACCGCGGTTGCCAGCTCGTTTGCCGCGACGCTGGAACTGGTGCGCGAAGGCAAGATGGAAATGCGGCAGGACCAGGTGTTCGCGCCGCTTTATCTGCGCGGCCGCGCCCAGGCCATCAAGATAGTCGAGGTGACATCATGAGCGAACGCGCCAACGCTTCGGTCATTCCGTTCAAGGTCGAGGACGACGCCGAGCAAGGCGCGGTCGCCGAGAACCCGGCACAAAACCAGGGGCAGAATTTGTCGCAGAATCCTGGCGAGCGGCTGCATATGGCGGAGGCCGTACGGATGGCCGAGGCGATCGTATTCGCCAGCGCCGAGCCGGTCAGCGAAAAACAGCTCACTTCACGGCTGCCCGACGGCATCAACATTTCCGCGGCAATGGCCGAACTGCAGCAGATCTATGCGCGGCGCGGCGTCAATCTGGTGCGCGTCGGCGATGCCTGGGCGTTTCGCACCGCCGGCGACCTCGCCTTCCTGATGAGCCGTGACACGGTGCAGCAGCGCAAGCTGTCCCGCGCTGCCCTCGAAGTGCTGGCGATCATCGCCTACCACCAGCCGGTAACGCGTGCCGAGATCGAGGATATCCGCGGCGTCGAGACGTCAAAGGGGACGCTCGACACGCTGATGGAGACCGAATGGGTGAGGATGCGCGGCCGGCGCCGTACGCCCGGCCGTCCCGTCACCTATGGCACGACCGACATTTTCCTCGACCATTTCGCGCTGGAGGAGATCCGCGATCTCCCCGGCATGGAGGAATTGAAGGGTGCGGGGCTGCTGTCCGGCCGCATGCCGTCGAATTTCTCGGTGCCGCTGCCGCCGGCCGACCCTGATGCGCTCACCGACGACGAGGATCCGCTGACCGACATCGACCTCGAAGAACTCGGTCTTTTGACGCCGCGCGTCACGGAAGATTGAGGCGAGCGCCATCTTAAAGCCACAGGCAGGATGGAACTGCGCCGATTGGTAGCGGGCCGCCGTGCCGAAAGTGCGTGACTTCGGCCACTCATTCATGAACTCTGTCGCAGTTCTGTTTGAATCCGAACCCGAAAGCGCATAGATCAGCGTCTGGGAAACCGTTCGAGAGAGATTTGCTATGGGTTCATTTTCGATTTGGCACTGGATGATCGTTCTGGTGATCGTGCTGCTGGTCTTCGGCCGCGGCAAGATCCCCGAGCTGATGGGCGACATGGCCAAGGGAATCAAGAGCTTCAAGAAGGGCATGGCCGACGACGAGACTGCCGACGACAAGCGTACCGTCGAACACCGTGCCGACGAAACCGTTTCGGTGCCGAAGGAAAAGGCCAGCAAAAGCTGAGCCCAAACTTTAGTCGGAACGTATAGCCATGTTCGAAGTCGGCTGGACCGAGATGCTGGTGATCGCGATCGTCATGATCGTGGTCGTCGGGCCCAAGGATTTGCCCAACATGCTGCGCACCTTCGGCCGCACGACGGCGAAGCTGCGCGCCATGGCGTCCGATTTCCAGCGGCAGTTCAATGATGCGTTGAAGGAAGCCGAGCTCGATGACGTCAAGAAGTCGGTCGATTCGCTGAGAAGCCTCAATCCGGCAGCCGAGATCAGGAAGCAGCTCAATCCATTCGAGCAGGCCGCCGCCGACGTCCGTTCCGGCGTCGACGCGGTGATGAAACCCAAGCCGGCCGTGGAT
>NZ_SUEG01000214.1:6133-6398 GCF_005063415.1 Mesorhizobium sp. | reverse complement strand
GCTCTCCATCATCACCATGCAACCGATCTTCCAGTCGCCGCCGATCCGGTGGAGAATCCGGAGCTGACGTTTGCGGTCTTCGCCCGTATCACTGCCGATCTGGTCGAAAGTCATCCAGGCCACGTTTCCGTCGACGACGATGTTGACCTTCTCCCAGCGCACGCGCTCTTCGAAGGCGTGCTTGTCGGGGAACCGCTCCACGATCTTCTTGAGCCGGGCGGCGATAACGTCCCAGCCTTCGTCGACCCGCACGCCGAGTGAGGCA
>NZ_SUEG01000214.1:826-6123 GCF_005063415.1 Mesorhizobium sp. | reverse complement strand
CGCCAATGCCTCGAAATCCCGCCGCAGCCAGGCTTCGGTCTCGGCGCGGATCACCGGCACGACTGCGGCCTTATCGTCCTCGCTATTGTCCATCACCCGCTCTCCGGCAACGTCGCGTGGCAGCATATCACGGCCAACCTCTCGCGGCATGTCACCGGCCTCAGCTCGGAGGCATGCCTACAAGGATCAGCAAGGCGCAGACGACGATTGACCCGAGCAGCCCCGGGCCCAATCGCGGCAAGGCGACCTGATCCGAGTAGTAGCGGTCTTCAGACTTGGCGTCCTTCAGCGCGGGACGGGCCCCTGAATGAAGGTTCGCTGCGACGAGACTGTAAATGTCCATGACTGCCTCCGGTGCTGGCGCTTACATCGCCGGCACCCTGGCACGGACGAGCGTGCCGCTTTGTCATGCGCGCGCACCACAGAGCCTCGGTGTGGGGGGAGGCACAAAGCAATGGCAACAGGCGTTGCCTGCTCACCGGATGACCATGGTATTGCCTGAGGGCGCTTCCGATGGCGAAGGTCCGCTTTTGGGCGCTTTGCTGACGGGCAATTGGGGCCGACAGCGGACTAGCAGCTTCAGGCTGCGGTTCTTCAGGAGCGGACATTCAGGTCGGCTCGGGCATCGTCGTGACCTGGACCCAATCCGACCACCGGGACCCATTTTCCTTCCAGAAACCGGACATTGGGCCCAACCAGCGCTCGTGACCCGAAGGCGACCTTCATTTCCTAGAAGCGCGTATGACTGCTCTTAGACGGAAAGCCGGCATTTGATGGATGCTGTGCTTGGAGGGCGGGTAATGAAGCGTCATAGCATTGTCGGCATGATAGGCGCCGTCGGCTTGCTTCTCGCCGCTGTGTTTGATTGCCTGTTGCCTTCCACTGATGAAACAGTCGACTAGGACCTTTTTTGCTGTGAGGGCACCGAATTGGTGATTAGATAAGTTGTCATGTCCGACCCACGCATCGACAGGGGCGATGACGGGCGCAATTCCAAGGATGTGGAACTGGTCCGCCGCGCGTTGGCGCGCGACGCGGACGCATTACGAACCATCATGCAGATGCACAACCAGCGCCTCTACCATATCGCGCGTGGATTGGCCGACGACGACAGCGAAGCCGAGGACATCGTTCAGGAAGCCTATGTCAACGCCTTCGCCCACTTTGCCGAGTTTCGAGGAGAATCGGCATTGTCGACATGGCTCTGCAGGATCGTCGTCAACGAGGCATTAGGACGCTTGCGAAGGAGTCGGCGCGCGGCAGCTTTTGCAAAATCTGCGGCACGGGCCAATGCCGAAGTCATACAGTTTGCTCTCGACAAGCATTCCGGGGACGCAGAGCGAACGGTGGCGCAACGACAAATCCTGAGCTTGGTCGAACAGGCAACCGATAGGCTGCCCCCCGCCTACCGCGTTGTTCTTATTGCCCGAGCAATCGAAGGACTCTCTAATGACGAGACAGCGGAACTGCTCGGAGTGCGTCCCGAGACAGTGCGGACGCGGCTCCATCGCGCTCGCCGTCTCCTTCGCCAAGAGCTAGACGAGCAGATTGGCCCCGTGCTGCTCAATGCCTTCCCCTTCAAGGGCCGACGCTGCGAGCGACTAATCGAGACCGTTATAGATCGCCTTCGTTTTCCAGCCTAACTGCGTGACGGAAGGTCTTTCTGCGCCTCTCTCTCCCATGCCGGCAGAAGGTCCATGCTCTATCGATCGATCGGTTTTCGCGCCGGACGCGGGAACGTTTTGACGGTTCGATCATCCAATATTGTCAGCCAGATTCGGTAGCCACGCAATCGGGACGTCGCCGAACGGGTAGACCAACTGGAAAACAACATTCGGGAGGACAAGGCAGTGTCAGCACGGTTCAATCGTATTGGTGTCTCCTTGGTCATTCTGGTCTCCGCGGCTTTGATTCCGGCCGCTGCCCAGACGGGCGCAAAAGGATCGGTCAGTGGAAAGGATTTTGACGCCGCCGCGGCCGAGCAGGCCAAGCGATATCTCAAGGAAGGTCGCGAGACTTTCCGTTTCGATACCTTTGGTAGCGAGGAGTTTTGGGGCGGCAAGCTCAAGCTCCATGAGGCGATCGCCGGGGAGAAACTGGGCGGGGTCGGACCTGGCCTCAGTCCGGAAATGGCTCTCGAACTTGGCCTCAAGGTCGATGTCAATGCAATTCCGAAGGATGTGGCTGCAGCTCTCGACAAAGGTGAGGTCGACCTTACCGATCCTGCAAGCACGCTTCTTCTGCTCAAAGCCAATGCCGTTGTCGGGGTGACCGGGTTCTTCGCCGAGGACGGAAAGACGCTGACTTCGGTCGGCATACAATGTGCCGTGTGCCATTCGACCGTTGACGACGCATATGCGCCAGGCATCGGGCATAGGCTGGACGGCTGGCCGAACCGCGACCTCAATATAGGCGCTGTCGTTGCATTGGCGCCTGACCTCACGGCGTTCACCGAAATGCTGCAGATATCCGAAGCGGAGGTGAAGAAGGCGGTGGAAGCATGGGGCCCTGGCAAATTCGATGCTGAACTGAACCTCGACGGCAAGGCATTCCGGCCGGACGGCAAGACGGCCGCCACGCTCAATCCACCCGCCTTCGGATTGGCCGGCGTGAACAACCATACATGGACCGGAGCCTGGGGCACGGTGAGCTACTGGAACGCCTATGTCGGCAATCTCGAAATGCACGGCAAAGGCGTTTTCTACGATCCGCGCCTGGACGATGCAGAGAAGTATCCGGTCGCAGCGAGAACGAAACAGGGCCACAAGCAGGACGAGGAAGACCGGATCACGGCGAAGCTGCCGGCGCTTCACTTCTATCAGCTTTCGCTGCCGACCCCGAAGCCGCCCGAGGGCGCCTTCGACAGTGCGGCGGCGGAGAAAGGCGAGGTACTTTTCAACGACAAGGCCAAATGCGGCACTTGCCACGTGCCGCCACTATTCACCGAGCCGGGATGGAACCTGCATACGGCCGATGAGATCGGGATCGACGATTTCCAGGCGATGCGATCCCCGGACGAGCGTTACAGGACGGCATCGTTGCGTGCACTTTGGAACACGGAAAAAATCCACAAGGGCGGTTTCTACCACGACGGGCGGTTCGCCACCCTCAATGACGTCATCAAGCATTATGACGACCATCTGGGCCTTGATCTGACCGATCAGGAAAAGAGTGATCTGATCGAGTACCTCAAGTCGATTTGACCCAGCACTTGACGGCGTCGGCGTTCCACGGATGTCGATTGGGAGGAAAGGTTATGAACGGTGATCGTAGTGAGGCAAATCGCTGGTCGGCACAAAGCGTGCCAAGCCAGACGCTGTCTCGTCGGAAGTTTCTGAAGGTATCGATGACCGGCGTCGCCATTGCCGGTGGAGGCGGGCTTGCTTCCTGCATGACGGGCTAGCCTGCGGCGCGTGGCGCCGAACAACGCCAAAGCCTCTGGCACTCTATCAGGATGTTCCAAACAAAGGTCGCCGCTGCGCAGGGTGCGCCCATTTCGTGGAGCCGAATGCATGGAGATCGTTGCGGCGAAATCAGCCCTGATTGCTGGTGCCGCTTTTACAAACCGCGGCCAGCCTGATCGGTCGGAAACCAGCGGCAGGGGAACCTCGTTGGAAACGGATCAAGGAATCACATGGGCCAGCGAAACGTGTATTCCGCCCGAAATCCGCAGTGCACGTCCAACATCGCGGCCCACCCGATCCAACCAATGTTGATCCCGTTCCTGGTAGCTTTTGATCACGACATTCTCGTGGGATCGCTGTCAGGAAATGGATCATCAATTCGCCTGATCTTGCTCGGCAAACATCCGAGAAGAGGCCGGATCGCGATCTTCAGTGAGTCCACTGCAGACGTCCGCGCATGGCGCGACCGAGCCGGCCGAAGGATTCGTTCTGCCGTACAGCCGCGGAGCGTTCTTCGTCGCGGTCGGGCGGCGAGCCGACTTTCTGGCTCCGCGCCGCAGACCGGTTGACGTTAGAAAGAGGCCATTCCTTCTGTTTCCGATCAAGTGGGGCTCACAACGAGCTATCCAACTGGACTCTAGCTCAATCTGCTGTTCATTGTAACGAATGGGCAACCAAAAATCCTCGGGGGAAAGCAGGCCACCCCGGTTGTACAATCTCGGTTCAACTGGCCTTGCCGAAGCGATCTTGCAGACCATGGATCAGCCGCTGCTGGTCCTAAGAGACGACCTTACGGTCGAGGAAGCCAATTCGGCGTTCTATACGCTGTTCAAGGTCGACACCAAAGAGACCCGCAGGCGCCTGCTCTACGAACTCGGCAATGGCCAGTGGAATATCCCCGAGCTCCGTCGGCTCCTGGAAGAGATCCTGCCGCAGCAGTCGGTAGTGGAGCACTACCGGCTAGAGCATAAGTTCCCGGAGATCGGCAAAAGGATCATGATCCTGAACGCGAGGCGGCTGCCGCCCGAGGGCGACCGCCCTGAACTGATCCTTTTGGTCATCTCAGATCGCACCGAGACCGAACAGGCCCGGTTCGAACTCGAAGGCTACGTCGAGTTCGGGGAAAAGCTGATCGACAGTACCCGGGAGGCGCTCCTGGTGCTCGATTGGGACCTGAAGGTGGTTCGCGCCAACCGGCCCTTCTATGACGCCTTCCAGGTGTCTCCTGACGACACTAAGGGGCGGCTGATCTACGAGCTCGGCAATCGGCAATGGGACATCCCGCGTCTGAGAGAGCTGCTTGAGAACGTCCTGCCCAACAACAACGCCTTCGATGATGTGGAAGTGGAGCATGATTTTGAGCACGTCGGCCGCCGCGTCATGCTCCTCAACGGGCGACGCCTCGACCACCTCGACCTCATCCTGCTGGCGATCCGCGACGTCACCGAGCAGCGCCGCATGGAGAAGGAGCGGGAAACGCAGGTTGGCGAGCTCCATCACCGGATAAAGAACGTCCTCACCACCGTCGATGCGCTGGTAAGACGAACGCTGCGCGACAGCGGTTCGCTTGAGGAATTCGGCCGAGCCTTCGAGAGCAGGCTCGGTGCCATGGCACGCACGCAGGATCTGTTGGTGCGCGCGCCGAGAGGAAGTGTTGATATGTCCGAGATTCTGCGGCTGGAGCTGCAGGCGCATGGCGCACGGGAAGGTGGGAATTTCAATCTCGACGGCCCCGCAGTCGCGCTACCGCAAGATGCGGTCCAGGCATTCGCAATGGCCGTTCACGAACTCACCACCAACGCAGTCAAGCATGGCGCGTTTGCTTCGCCTGAGGGGCGAGTTGACATTCAATGGACGGTGCAGGCGGGCGAAGGGGGCGCGATGCGTGTAATG
>NZ_SUEG01000214.1:0-816 GCF_005063415.1 Mesorhizobium sp. | reverse complement strand
ATCATAACCAGCGCCGGCCGCACCGGCTACGGCTCCCGCGTCCTGGAGGCAGCGTTCCGCCACACCCTGAAGGGCAGCTCGCTGCTTACACTGCATCCTGATGGAGCTGAATTTTCGGCTGAGTTCCAGCTCTAATACCCCGCGGACATGTTGAGGCTGCGAGGACTGCCGCCAACCCCATATCCACATGATGGTGTCAGGCCGCGGTTCTGCATGCTTGCATAGCGACCGGTCTGGATCGAAGGGGTTCTCCCATGGCCCGAAACGACCGCTGCCCAGGGTTCCGCAGTCATTCCTCCCATCGCCCCCGGCGTCTCGAATGGGTCGCATCAAGTCATAGCGCGAACGGCAGGTTTGTAGATGCGCAGCTCATGATCGACGGCGACCTTGCAGTGGCCTTCGGGCTGTCGCGCATGAGTGGCATTAAGACCGATGGCACAAAGGTTGACTCCTGGAGCCGGCGAACCATCGCGCTAAGGCGCATCGGCGGTTCTTGGAAAATCATCCACGAACATGCCAGCTTCCCTATGGCAATGGACGGAAGTGGGCGCGCTGTGACGGATCTCTTGCCGTAGTTCCGGAACGCCTAAGGTCCTCTCAGGGATGTCGGCTTTCACGCGGCAACGGTTCGTAGGTGAACGGTCGATTTGGCGGCGCGTTGCTGAAAGTCAGCCTTGGCGCCCGAAGCGGATTGGCAGGTTCGGACCTCAGACCTTCGAAAGCGGACTTCAGTTGGGCGAGCATCGCCGTGAACTCACCTGACGCGAGCTTCGCTCGGGCTATGGAAAGTCAGTACTTAGCCGGACGGTGCAGCAA
>NZ_SUEG01000213.1 GCF_005063415.1 Mesorhizobium sp. | reverse complement strand
GCGCCAAGGCGCCGGAGCGCAAGGACGCCGACAAGCCGGTCAAGGAAGCCTCGTCCAGGCCGAAATCGGACGACAAGCAATTCAACGCCGACGAGCTTTCGGCTCTGCTCGACAAGCGGAAGCCGGCCGGTGGTGGCGCCAAGCGCTCGACCCAACAGTCATCGCTCGGCGGTGAAAAGGATCAGGGCCAGAAGCTTTCGCAATCGGAGCAGGGGGCATTGGAGGCCCAGCTTGGTGGTTGCTGGACGCTTCCGGCAGGGCTCGAGGGCTCGGAGAATTTCGTCGTCGTGGTCCGGTTTAATCTGGACGCCTCCGGCAAGTTGGATGGCCGGCCGAGCGTTGAAAAATCGAGCGGAAACCGCCCGTTTGACGAAAGTGCAGTGCGCGCGGTTCAGAAATGCGATGTGGCCGGCTTGCAAGTTCCCGCGGGCAAGCAAGACATCTGGTCCGACGTTCGGGTCACTTTCGACCCCAGGGAGATGCTCGGCCTTTAGGCCCTGCGCCCACAGAGTCAGCGAAGAGAAGCGAGAAGACATGAAATCCATCCTCAAGCCGCTCCTGATGATCGTAGCGATGGCGCTGGGCATGACTGCCGCCGCCACCTTGCCGGCGCGGGCGCTCGTTGAGCTCAACGTCAACAAGGGCAATGTCGAGCCGTTGCCGATCGCCATCACGGACTTCCAGGGCGGCGATGCGCTCGGCGCCGAGATTTCCGGCATCGTCAGCGCCGACCTGAAACGCTCCGGCTTGTTCGCGCCGATCGACAAAAGCGCTTTCATCGAAAAGATCTCGAACCCGGATGCCACGCCGCGCTTCGAAGACTGGAAGGTGATCAATGCGCAGGCGCTGGTCACCGGCAGTGTCGGCAAGGAGGCTGACGGCCGTGTCCGCGCCCAGTACCGGCTGTGGGACACGTTTGCCGGCCAGCAGATGTCGGGGGAACAGTTCTTCGCCAACGACGCCAATACCAGGCGCGTCGCCCATATCATCGCCGACGCCATCTATGAGCGGCTGACCGGCGAGAAGGGCTATTTCGACACGCGCGTCGTCTTCATTGACGAGTCCGGCGCCAAGAATGCGCGCAAGAAGCGCCTCGCCATCATGGACCAGGACGGCGCCAACGTCCGCTATCTCTCGAACGGCAAATCGATCGTGCTGACGCCGCGCTTCTCGCCGAACCGGCAGGAAATCACCTACATGTCCTATGAAAGCGGTCAGCCGCGGGTGTACCTGCTGCAGATCGAGACGGGGCAGCGCGAACTGGTCGGCAATTTCCCCGGCATGACGTTTGCGCCGCGCTTTTCGCCGGACGGCCAGAAGGTGATCATGAGTCTTCTGCGCGATGACGGCAATTCCAACATCTTCGCCATGGATCTGAGGAGCCGCTCGACGACCAGGCTCACTAATTCGGCCGCCATCGATACCTCACCGTCCTACTCGCCTGACGGCAGCAAGGTGGTGTTCACCTCGGATCGCGGCGGCCGCGCCCAGATCTATGTGATGGGTGCCGACGGCTCGGGCCAGACCCGCATCTCGTTCGGCGACGGCGTCTATTCGACGCCGGTGTGGTCGCCGCGCGGCGATCTCATCGCCTTCACCAAGCAGACCGGCGGCGAATTCCAGATCGGCGTCATGCGCACCGACGGTTCGGGTGAGCGCATCCTTTCCACCGGCTTTCAGCAGGAGGGGCCGACCTGGGCGCCCAACGGCCGGGTGCTGATGTTCTTCCGCGATTCCAATGGCGGACCAAAACTTGTTTCGGTCGATCTCACCGGCCGCAACGAACAGTCGATCCCGACGGCGAACTTCGCCTCGGATCCGGCTTGGTCACCGCTGCTCGAATAGGCTGGAAGAGGAATTGAGGAACTGACGAACTGACGAGTTGAAGAATTGAAGAATGGAGAAGCCAGGGGCCTACATCGAGCACGCGAGGGATTTGGAAGTCTATAAGCGTGCCTATGCGGTTTCCCTTGGGGTACACAGAGCCACGCATCGCACGGTTCATTTCGATGGCCATAGGGTCATGCAGTGAAGTGGAGACCTGGATTTCGTATGCGTTCGACCTCGAGTACATCACACAGGCGCAACGCGACGATTGGTTGCAATCCTATGCCCGCATCTACGGAATGCTGGTCAATCTCAGAGAGAAGCTGAGGTGATCTCTTTCCTAAATTCCTCAACTCCTCAATTTCTTCAATTCCCTCTTTTTCATGTTTTGGCCGCATTTCCGCCTACGGTCCGCGCTCATTGTGTAGCCTTGGATGACCCCTCGGGGCGCCCCCTGCAACGAAGGCTGCGGACGGCAGCCGAAACCAAATTTTAACCGTGTTTCTTGAGCGTCGGTTAACCCAAACGTGGTTACTGGACGATCAATGAAATCACTCGAATTGCGAAGGAGAGGCGGCATGGGCCGTATCGCAGCACTTACCACAAACCCGGTCATGATCGCGCTCGTCGCGATGCTCGCGATCACCGGTTGCGCCTCGAAGAAGACGCCGAACAGCGCCGCCGATCTCGGCCTAAACGGCGCCGGCGCGGCAACGCCCGGGTCGGCCCAGGACTTTACCGTCAACATCGGCGACCGCATCTTCTTCGATACCGATTCGTCCTCGATCCGCGCCGATGCGCAGACGACGCTGTCGCGCCAGGCGCAGTGGCTGAACCAGTACAAGCAGTATGCCATCGTCATCGAAGGCCATGCCGACGAGCGCGGCACGCGCGAATACAATCTGGCGCTCGGTGCCCGCCGTGCTGCCGCCACCCGCGACTTCCTGGTCGCCAAGGGCGTTTCGGCGCAGCGCCTGAAGACCATTTCCTACGGCAAGGAGCGTCCGGTCGCGGTTTGCGACGACATCTCCTGCTGGTCGCAGAACCGCCGCGCCGTAACCACCCTGGGCGGTGCCGGTTCCTGATCGGCAAAAATGCAACAGTTGGTGCGAAAGGCGGCCGCAGGGCCGCCTTTTTCATATCTGCTCGCTCCAAACAAAATTTGGCCGAAGTCTCACGTCCTGTTAAGAGCCGAGAGCGCCTGGCTGGTCCCAGTTGGCTGGTCTACTTCGATTGAGAGGCGCGCAACAACGGTTTCACGGCGAGAGGCACATGCATTTCAGATCGGTCTTGAGCGGCACGCTTGCGCTGCTGCTCGTATCAAGTATCGCGGCAGTTGCTGACGGGGCAAATGGCACCGGGCAGTCATCGGAAAGCGGTTTTTCCTTCCATCTGCCGACGATCAAACTGCCCGGCATTTTCGGCGAAAAGAAAAACCCGGATCAGGTTCAATTCGCGCAACAGGATGGCACCGGCACTCCGGCGCTGGAGGAACAGCTCCGGCAGATGAACGGCAAGATCGAGGAACTCAATTTCCAGGTCCTGCAGATGCAGGAGCAGATCCGCAAGCAGCAGGAAGACAACGAATTCCGCTTCCAGCAGCTGGAAGGCGGTCAAGGCGCGCAGCAGCCGGCCGAGCAGAAGAAGTCCGAGGCCGAACCCAGCAGCGACAGCCCCAACAGCGACAGCAACGTGGCGGAGGCGCCGGCAACGCAGGCTCCGGCCGCTGCGGACACGCCGCCAGCCGGCGACAAGAGCGTGGAGGACGTCATCGTCGAATCGCCCACCGGCGATCCCGGCAAGCTGATCCCCGGCGCGCCGCCCAAGACGTTCGGCACCATCACCGTCGACAAAAACGGCAATGTCGTCGAAGCCGACGGCAATGCGCAGGCGAACGCGCCGGACCAGAATACGGCCCCAGCCAACGGCGCCAGGGCAGCCGGCAACAAGGCCGGCAAGTCCGACGATACGGTGGTCGCGGCACTCCCTTCGACCAACGACCCGGAGGAGCTTTACCGCAACTCTTACCAGTTCATCCTGTCGGGCGACTACAGCACCGCCGAACAGGGTTTCCGCGACCACATCGCCCGTTTTCCCCGGGACGCCAAAGCGGCGGACGCGCATTACTGGCTCGGTGAATCGCTGCTCGGCCAGCAGAAATACCGCGATGCGGCCGAGACTTTCCTCGCTGCCAGCAAGGACTATCCCAAGGCCAAGAAAGCGCCCGACATGCTGCTGAAGCTCGGCGTTTCACTGGTCGGGCTGAAGCAGCGCGACGTGGCCTGTGCCACCTTCAGCGAGATCGGCAAGCGCTACCCCGATATTTCCGGCGCGCTCAAGGAGCGGGTCAAGCAGGAAAGGGCACTCGCGGCGTGCTAGTTTTTCCGCTGCGTGTCGTTGCCCCAAAAACGGGCCTGCTTTTAGGCGACATGCATGACGCTCGACACCGAGCCTGACCTTTCGGATTTTTCGCGCATCGACTTTTCCAACGGCGCTGTTGCGGCCGTGTCCGGCGGCAGCGACTCGACCGCCCTTCTCCTCCTCCTCAAAGCCCATCTCGACCGTAACGCGCCGGCAACCAAATTGCTGGCTGTGACGATCGATCATCAATTGCGGCCGCAAGCGGCAGCGGAAGCGCAAGCCGTGGCCAGGCTGTGCGCGGCGCGCGGCATTGCCCATCGCGTCCTCGCTTGGTCGGGGCACAAACCATCGACCGGCCTGCCCGCCGCTGCGCGCGAGGCGCGCTATCGGCTGCTCGCCGAGGCCGCCGAAGCGGCTGGCATTGGCCTGATCCTGACCGGCCACACCGCCGACGACCAGGCCGAGACCGTGCTGATGCGGCAAGCGCGTGACGAGTGGGCGCGTGACGAGCGGGCAAGTGGAGAAGGGCCAAGTGATGAAGGGCAAAGCGACGACGGGCCGCGCGACGAAGGGCGGGGCCTTGCCGGCATGGCGCCGGCAACCCTCTACGAGTGGCGGCACTGGATCGTGCGGCCGCTGCTGGGCGTAAGGCGTGCGGCGCTGCGCGAATTCCTGCGGCGTGAACAGGTCGCCTGGATCGAAGATCCGACCAATGCCGACACCGCTTTCGAGCGGCCGCGCGTCCGCGCGGCACTTGTTGAAGGCGACGATGCGCCTCGCATGGCTGAAACGATGGCGCTGGCCAGAAAGGCGGCGGCCGAGCGTGAGCAACTGGGACACCGCGCCGCCATGCTGATCCGCAGCTTGGCCTCCAGGCCGGCCGCCGGCCTCGTCCGCCTCGACCGGGATTTTGCGACGGAAGGCGACAGCCGGGCGGCCATTTATGCGCTGCGCATTCTGCTGGCGGCGACCGGCGGTACCGCCTTCCTTCCCGACCAGGCCCGCAGCGAAGCCCTTTTCGGCCGGCTCCGCACCGGGCCGCTTTGTGCCACATTGTCGCGGACCGTGATCGATGCCCGGCGTACCGGCATCTTTCTGCATCGCGAATTGCGCGATCTGCCGCCCGCTGTTTCCGACAATGCCCTTTGGGACGGCCGCAGACGGATCACATTGGGCGACAGTTCAGGTGCATTGTTGATCGCACCGCTGTTGGTGGCACCGCTCGGGGCGGCTCTTGCCGCAAAGCGGGCAATTGCCGGGCGTGGCACGCCGGCAAGCCTTGTACGTGCCGCCTTGGCCGCCGAGCCGGCGCTATGGCGGGATGGCGAATGCCTTGGTTTGCTCGGGGAAGGCCCGGGTTTGCCCGGGGAAGGCCCGATGCCGGCGGCGGTCGCCGCATATCCGGCAGTCGCGCCCTTCGCCCGTTTCCTGCCGTCCTTCGATCTGGCGCCGGCCGATGCCGTCGCCGTCTTGCTTGGCGCGGCGCCGGTTCCAGCCGCGCCATTCGGCGGCCACAGTGCCGGCCTACCACGGGCGAAAGCTTAACCGAGACCTGCTGTTATGCTTGGCAAGGGGGAACGCTCTCCCTATGTTAGGGCCAAGTTTCCTCTCACGACGCGTGTCCGCCCAGCGGCGCCAACGGGACAATTGATGAATCCGAATTATCGCAACCTCGCGCTCTGGGCGATCATAGCGGTCCTGCTCATCGCTCTCTTCAATCTTTTCCAGACGCCGCAGACGCGTGGAGCCTCGAGCGATGTTCCCTATTCGCAGTTCCTGCAGGAGGTTGCGGCGGGACGGATCAAGTCGGTGACCATCGCCGGCGCCCGTATCTCCGGCAACTACACGGACAGTTCCAACGGCTTCCAGACCTATTCGCCTGGGGACCCGTCGCTGGTTTCGCGGCTGCAGGACAAGAACGTCACCATCAATGCGCGACCTGAATCCGACGGCTCCAATTCGCTGTTCGGCACCCTGATCTCCTGGCTGCCGATGATCCTCATCCTCGGCGTCTGGATATTCTTCATGCGCCAGATGCAGTCCGGTTCCGGCCGCGCCATGGGCTTCGGCAAGTCGAAGGCCAAGCTTTTGACCGAAGCGCACGGCCGCGTCACCTTCCAGGACGTCGCCGGCGTCGACGAAGCCAAGGAAGATCTGGAAGAAATCGTCGAGTTCCTGCGCGACCCGCAGAAATTCCAACGGCTCGGCGGCAAGATCCCGCGCGGCGTGCTGCTCGTTGGTCCTCCCGGAAC
>NZ_SUEG01000212.1:3724-6558 GCF_005063415.1 Mesorhizobium sp. | reverse complement strand
CCGCAAACCCCATGAGCCCAAACTGTCGATGAGCATTGGGGCAAAAATCCGGGCGACTGGCGTCAATTCGCCGACCGAGCCGACTTCATGAACGATGGTAGGGGTGGCCGGAAAGGATCGTGGCCGCCCTGTAAAGCTGCTCGCCCAGCATCACGCGGACCAGCTGATGCGGCCAGGTCAGCGCGCCGAGCGACACCGTCAGATCAGCCAGGTCGCGCACCGACTGGTCATGGCCGTCGGCGCCGCCAATGGCGATCACCAGCGCCTTGCGCCCGCCATCGCGCAGCGAGCCTATGCGGCCGGCGAAATCCTCGGAGGAAAGGTTCTTGCCACGCTCATCCAGCAGCATCAGCGCCATGCCCGGTTGCAAGTGCGTCTGCAGCTTCTGACCTTCCTCGCGCCGGCGCTCATTGGCCGTCTGCGCGCGGCCTTCGGCAATCTCGACGATTCCGGCGAATTCGAGGCCTACGGCAGGACCGCTCTTGGCAAAACGCTCGAAATAGCGATCGGCCAACTGCTTCTCGGGGCCGGCTTTCATTCGGCCCACGGCATGAACGGTAATCTTCATCCTTGCCTCGAAGAGCCGCTGATGCATGTCGGACAACGACATGCATCAAGACGAATACGGCTCAGTGGAGGGTCTCCTCCTCGAGATCAGGCGCCTGCCACATCTTTTCGAGATTGTAGAAGTCGCGGACCTCGGGGCGGAAGACATGGACGATGATGTCGCCCGAATCGATCAGGACCCAGTCGGCGCCAGCCAGCCCCTCGACGCGCGCCGTGCCGAGCCCGGCATCCTTGAGCGCCTTGAGGAGATGATCGGCGACAGCCGAGACATGACGGTGCGATCGGCCCGATGCGACGACCATGTAGTCGCCGAGGCTCGATTTCCCCTGAATGTCGATTGAGACGATGTTTTCGGCCTTGGAGTCTTCCAGACTGGCAAGGACTGTCTTGATGGCGCGGGACACGGCGTCGTTTACGCTGATCCCGGCCGGCGAAGGCACGATGTCGGCCTTCTTCCGCAGTGCTGTTCTCAGTGTATTTCCTTTCGCAGCAAGAACAACCAAATCACCTGTGAAATCAGGTGACACTGCTTAGATAGGCAGAGTTAGGTTGCAGTTTCAAGACACCGCTCGCAAGCAGGCACCCGGCAGCGGCCGAATATCCGGCTTTTCGGGCCAGAAATTCGGAACCGCCTCGCCCCGCAGCGGTTATCGGCTCATCCACGAACCGGAATCCCGACATGCCAATCGATCCCCAGAACGCTCTCCTCACTGTGCAATCCGGCCTTGCGCAGCTCAGCACGCTGATCGTCTCCTACTCGCTTTCGGCGGTCGGCGCCGTCATCCTGCTGGTCATCGGCTACATCGTCGCCGGCCTCGCCGAGCGTTCGATCTATGCTGGCCTCGGCCACGTTCACGGTTTCGACGAAACGCTCCGCCATTTCTTCTCGCAGGTCGTCCGCTACGCCATCCTGGGTCTGGTCGTGATCATGGTTCTCGGCCAGTTCGGCGTGCAGACGGCTTCGATCATTGCCGCTATCGGTGCCGCCGGCCTGGCTATTGGCCTGGCGCTGCAAGGCACGCTACAGAACATTGCCGCCGGTATCATGCTCCTGGCGCTGCGGCCGTTCCGCATCGACGAATATGTCGAAGTCGGCGCCATATCCGGTACCGTCGAGGAGATCGGGCTGTTTGCCACAACGCTGAGAACGGTCGAAGGCGTCTATGTGCTTGCACCCAACTCGACCCTGTGGAACCAGCCGGTCCGCAATTTCACCCGCAACGGCGTGCGCCGCGGCGACATCACGCTCAGCATCGGCTCGTGGAACGACATCGATTTCGCGCAAAAGACCATGCTTGGCGTCGCCGCCGCCGACCGGCGCGTCAGGCGGCAGCCGGCGCCGATCGCCTTTGTCGCGACCGTCGGCGACAGCACCGTCGCCATCACCTTGCGCTACTGGACGGCGGCCGCCGATTTCTTCGTCGCCCAGATCGACCTCACCAAGAGCGTCAAGCAGGCATTCGATGCCGAAGGCCTTTCAATTCCGGCGCCGGCGCCGCAAGCGCCGCAGCCGGATGCCTCAGCCACGCGGCAATAGAGCATTTGAAAAACCAACTGGAGGGCGTTCAAAGCTCTCCGCGCCCGCGCTGACCTTCGGGCGCGAAGGCGAGATCGACAGGCAACGGCGCCTGCGCCGTCATCGGCGCGAAACTGCCGGTCTCGGTGGCGGGCACCGGCCGCACCATGACGACCCGCCAAAGAACGAACAGGCAGTAGGCTGCGGCAATGAGGATCGCCACATAGATGAAGGCCTGCGTGCCGTAGATGGCAGAAAGCCCGGTCACGATGCCGGGCACGACGAAGCCGGACAGCGACCAGGCGAACAGAAGCGAGCTCGACAGCGCCACCATATCGTCCTTGCCGGCGCGGTCGCCGGCATGGGCGCTGGCCAGAGAGTAGATCGATTCCGAGGCACCGTCCCAGACCACGTAGATGACGAGCAGCGCCGCCAGCGCGCTACCGTCGAAACCGAGCGCAAACAGGCCCGCCGCGGCGGCAAGCGCCGATGCCGCGATCAGCACAAAGCGCCGGTCGGTGCGGTCGGAAATCCAGCCGAGCGGAATCTGCAGGATCAGCGTGCCGACCGGCATTGCCGAAAGCAGCAAGGCGACGTCGGCCTGGCTGTAGCCTCTGGCTGTGGCATGGATCGGCGCAAAACCCGAGATCGTCATCGACAGGCCACCGACGGCAAGCATGCCGGCAACGCCGACCGGTGAGATCCGCCAGGCGCGGCCGAGCGCCACCGACGCCGCTTGCGGCGCCGGCGC
>NZ_SUEG01000212.1:0-3714 GCF_005063415.1 Mesorhizobium sp. | reverse complement strand
CGGCTGCGCGAGCCGCGTCAGCCCGACAGGAAGAATCGACAGCGCGGTGAAGGCAATGCCGATCAGCGGCGCGTCGGCCGCGCGGATATCGATCAACGCCAGCGTCGAATAGCCGACGCCGAGCCCGGCGACATAGGCAACGTAGAAGATAGCCATGATCCGGCCGCGAATGGCGTTGGCGACGACATCGTTCAGCCAGCTCTGCGCGACGATGAACAGGCCGCATATGGCAAAGCCGTAGAGCGCCCGTGCAGCGATCCATGGCAATGGGTGCGGCCCGGCGCCGACCGCGGCGTTGGACAGCACGATCAGTGCCGACAGCACCATGAACACGCGGGCATGGCCGACACGCCGCACCAGCGGCCCGGTCAGGATACAGCCGGCGAGGCCGCCAGCCGAAAGGCCGGTGACGATCAGCCCCGCCCATGTCGGATCGAAGCCCTCGGCGCCGAGCCGAACTGGGATATAGGCGAACATCAGCCCATTGCCGACGGCGATCAGCGCCATCGACAAGAGGATGCTGGCAATGGCGATCGACGGCGCCGGCTGCCCTAGACCGTTCTTGTCCTGGTCGCGCTCGAGAATCGTCATGACCGAGGGTCGCCCATCAAGCAGATCAAGGCAGCGGCAAAAGCGACATCACCGATCTTGCCTTCCGTGTTGGCTCAGCCCTTTGCCACCTTACGGATCGCGCTCGACGACAGCGACGAACGCGGGCCGTGAATGAAGGTCCAGGCCGGCGCGTCCATACGGGCGAGCCGCGGTGCGTCGCCCTCGTCGACGCGGGCATAGTCGAACGTCTTGGCGACCACCGACGACAGGAACGACAGCGTCGCGCCTGGCCGATCGACCACCGCGATCGGGAACGTCATGACGATGCGGCGCCAGCGCTGCCAGCGGTGGAAGTCGCGAAGCGAGTCGGCCCCCATGATCCAGACGAAATCGACGCCCGGGTTACGCGCCTTGACCAGCGCCAGCGTGTCGGCGGTGAAGCGGACGCGGTGGGCCGCCTCGAATGCGGTGACCTTGATCTTCGGGTTCTTCGCGATCTTTTCGGATAGCTGCAGCCGCTCGGCCAGCGGCGCCAGGTCTCCGGCATTCTTGAGCGGATTGCCGGGCGTCACCATCCACCACAGCTGATCGAGCGCAAGGCGTCTGAGTGCGATCTCGGCGACCAGCGCATGGCCGGCGTGCGGCGGGTTGAACGAACCGCCGAACAGCCCGACCGCCACGCCTTTCCCGGCATGCGGCATCTTGAGGTAGCGGGAGGATATGGCATGTTCGGACAAGGCAAGCATGCGTTAGGCACCCCCCTCTGCCCTGCCGGGCATCTCCCCCTCAGGGGGGGAGATTGTCGGCTTCAATGACAGCATGAATTTTGCCCGCCCGGAAATTGGCGAAATCGCGAAAGAGAGCTGATCTCCCCCCTTGAGGGGGAGATGCCCGGCAGGACAGAGGGGGGTGGCTGGGCGCACGCCTCTCAGGCTCTGACTGCGAACGGATTCAAGGCCTCACCTGTCCCGACCCGCGTACGCGATATTTGAACGACGTCAGTTGCTCGACGCCGACCGGCCCGCGTGCATGCATCTTGCCGGTGGCGATGCCGATTTCGGCGCCCATGCCGAACTCGCCGCCATCGGCAAACTGGGTCGAGGCATTGTGCAGAAGGATCGCCGAATCGATCTCGTTGAAGAACCGTTCGACGGCCTTTGCATCCTCGGCGATGATCGCCTCGGTGTGATGCGAGGAAAACGTCTCGATATGCTCGATAGCGCCGGCAATGCCGTCGACCAGCTTCACAGCAATGATGGCGTCGAGATATTCGGTCACCCAGTCTGCGTCGGTCGCGGGCTGGGCATCGCTATAAAGCCTCAGCACCTCGGCATCGGCATGGATCTCGCAGCCTGCCGCCCGTAGGGCCTTGAGGATCGGCACCAGGTGCGTGCCGGCGACGGCACGGTCGACCAGCAGCGTCTCGGCAGCACCGCACACCCCGGTGCGCCGCATCTTGGCATTGACCGCGATCTTGACCGCCATGTCGAGATCGGCCGATCGGTCGATATAGAGATGGCAGATGCCCTCGAGATGCGCGAACACCGGCACCCGTGCCTCGGTCTGCACACGCTCGACCAGGCTGCGGCCACCGCGCGGAATGATGACCTCGAGATTGCCGGAAAGCCCTTTCAGCATTTCGCCGACGGCGCCGCGATCGGTGGTCGGCACCAATTGTATGGCATCCTCCGGTAGCCCGGCTGCCTTGAGCCCCTCGACCAGGCAGGCATGGATCGCGGCGGAAGAATTCGCCGAATCCGAGCCGCCGCGCAGGATCACCGGATTGCCCGCCTTGAGGCAGAGCGCACCGGCATCGGCGGTCACGTTCGGCCGGCTCTCATAGATGACGCCGACGACGCCGAGCGGCGTGCGCACCCGTTCGATGTGCAACCCGTTCGGCCGGTCCCATGCGGCAATGACATCGCCGACCGGATCGCGCAACTCGGCGATTTCATTGATACCGTCTGCCATGGCGCGGATGCGAGCGGGATCGAGCTTCAGCCGATCCATCGACGCTGCCGATAGGCCAGCCTCCTCGCCATTTCTGATGTCGATGGCATTGGCGTCGAGGATGTCCTGCTCATGCCGAAGGATCGCCTGAGCCATGCCGACCAGCGCCGCGTGCTTGCGCTCGGCCGCAGCTATGGCCAGCGGTCGGGCCGCGGCACGCGCGCGGCGGCCGATATCGGCCATCAGCGCCACGGTATCATCCCGGGATTTTTCATGCAGCGTCAGCATGGCTCATCCTCCGCTATGTAACCTGGTCACCGACTACTTGCTCGCCACCGGCATGGCTCACCACAAGGTCGTCGCGATGGATCATCGCCGATCGCGCTTCGTAGCCGAGTACGGTTTCGATCTCGGTCGTCTTCAGGCCAGCGATCCTTACGGCATCGGCGGCATCATAGGCAACCAGCCCGCGCGCTATCTCGCGGCCCTCGGGCGACAGGATCGCCACCGTATCGCCACGCGCAAAATTGCCGCTGACCAGTTTGACGCCGGCCGGCAGCAGCGACTTGCCGGAGAGCAGCGCGCCGATGGCGCCGGCATCGACGGTCAGCCGCCCCGCCGGTTCGAGCTGCCCGGCGATCCAGGTCTTGTAGCCTTTGACCGGATTGGGGCTCGGCCGGAAGAACGTGGCGCGCTCACCGCGCTCGATTGCCAGCAGCGGCGACAGCCGCGTGCCCGATGTGATGATCATGGCGGTGCCGGCTGCGGTGGCGATCTTGCCGGCGTCGAGCTTGGTGCGCATGCCGCCGCGCGACAATTCCGAAGCGGCGGCGCCCGCCATCGCCTCGATATCGGGGGTGATGCGGTCGACGACCGGAATGAACCGGGCTTGCGGGTCACGCGCGGGCGGTGCCGTGTAGAGCCCGTCAATGTCGGAGAGCAGCACCAAAAGGTCGGCGCCCATCATGGTGGCGACACGCGCCGCCAGCCGGTCGTTGTCGCCATAGCGGATTTCCGACGTCGCCACCGTGTCGTTCTCGTTGATGACCGGCACCGCCTTCATCTTGAGCAGCGTCGAGATCGTAGCGCGGGCGTTGAGATAGCGGCGGCGTTCTTCGGTGTCGCCGAGCGTCAGCAGTATCTGGCCCGATTTCAAGCCATCCTTGCCGAGTGCATCCGACCAGGCGCCGGCCAGCGCGATCTGTCCAACGG
>NZ_SUEG01000211.1:283-6571 GCF_005063415.1 Mesorhizobium sp. | reverse complement strand
CCGCCGGAGCCGGCGATCCGCGCGGAGGCGACCATTCCAGGCAAGGACATCCAGTTGCGCATGACGATCCGTCGCAACACCGACCAGACACTGCCGGCCAGCCATATCATCGAGATGATCTTCCTGACGCCTGACGGCTTCGAGGGCGGCGGCGTCGACAACATCCTGCGTGTCGCCATGAAGGGCTCCGAGCAGGATGCCGGCAGCCCGCTGATCGGCATCCCGGCCAAGATCGCCGACGGTTTCTTCCTCGTTGCGCTCAACGATACCAAGGCGGATGAAGACGCCAATCTGACCTTGCTCAGAGGCCAGGACTGGATCGACGTGCCGGTCGTCTACAAGACCGGGCGGCGGGCGCTGCTCACCATGGAAAAGGGCATTCCCGGCGAGAAGGTGTTCGATGAGGCGCTGAAGGCCTGGCAGACAAAGACAGCGGGCTGAGGCCGGCTCACCAGCCCAACGCTTCTCTGGCTCAGAAGCCTTGGAACAGCATGTCGAGTGCGCTCACGATGTCTTCGTGATGCTTTGACAGGTTCATCCGGCTTTCGCCTAATTCGTCCGTCGGAACCGTTGCGATCAGATGGGTGGCCATAACCATTTTTCGCCCGCTGATCTCAAGGAGAGGGTGGAGTTTGCGCATCGGCGGCGGCGTTGTTGCCATCGGGAGAAGCGGAACGACGACCCTGGTCTTGAAGTGATCAAGCATGTCGGACTGGACGTCGAGTAGATAGCTGCCGTCGATACTGCCGGCGAAGACATCGTAGAGCGCCATCAGAATTGCCGATGTTCTTTCAGCGGAATACCGTGTTTCTCGGCATAGTCGTTCCACGCTTCCATGGTGGCTCGGTTCTCGAGCTTCCATAGCCGGGTCTTTTCCGCAGCGACAGCCTCCGCAATGCCGGCTTCCGCCGCGCGTGAGACATTCACGTCCAGCCCTTTGGCTTCTTTCATGAGTTTGGAATCTATCGACAGGTTTGCCGGTTGGCGAATTGCATTCAATGCCAATTTGCGCAGGGCAGCCTCCGCAATATGCGCATAATCTATGCGCATTTCCGAGCTGCAGCAACGAGGAAGTGGACTACCCCTCCATTTCTTCCCGCAGCATCTCGAGTTCCAGCCATTCCTCCTCGAGCGCTGCCAGTGTGACGCGCTCCTTGTCGAGCGCGGCAATCGTCTTCTGGAACGAGGCCGGGTCGCGCTCGTAATAGGCCGGATCGGCGATGTTGTTCTCCAGCCGCGAGATCGAGGCCGACACCGCCTCGATCTTCTTCGGCAGCGATTCCAGTGCGAATTTCTGCTTGAACGACAGTTTCTTCGCCGGACCCTTCGGTGCGGCCGCTTCGTTCCTGCTTGCCGCCGTCGCTTCACCGGCTTCTGCTTTCGGCCGCGCCCTGCGGTCGTCCAGCCTGGTGCCGCCGCGCTGCGCCAGCATGTCGGAATAGCCGCCGGCATATTCGATCCAGCGGCCGTCGCCATCCGGCGCGATGATGCTGGTCACGGTGCGGTCGAGGAAATCGCGATCGTGGCTGACCAGGATCACCGTGCCGGCAAAGCCGGCGACCAGTTCCTGCAGCAGTTCCAGCGTCTCCATGTCGAGGTCGTTGGTCGGCTCGTCGAGCACAAGCAGGTTTGCCGGCCGCGCCAAGACGCGTGCGAGAATCAGCCGTGCCCGCTCGCCGCCCGAAAGCTCGCGCACCGGCGTCCGCGCCTGTTCCGGCTTGAACAGGAAGTCTTTCATGTAAGATACGACGTGGCGCTGCTCGCCATTGATGACGAGGCTCTCGCCGCGACCGTCGGTGAGATACTGCGCCAGTGTCTCCTGCGGATCGACGGCCTCGCGCTTCTGGTCTAGCGTGGCGATCTCCAGATTGGTGCCGAGCCGCACCGTGCCCGCGTCCGGCTTCAATTCGCCGGTCAGCATCTTCAATAACGTCGTCTTGCCGGCGCCGTTCGGCCCGACCAGACCGACGCGATCGCCGCGCTGGATGCGGGTCGAAAATCCCTTGACCACGGTCAGATCGCCAAAGCTCTTCTCGATGTTCCTGGCTTCGATCACAAGTTTGCCGGATTCGGCGGCGTCGCTGGCTATCATCGTCGCCGCACCCTCGGCGCCGCGATGACCACGAAAGCGCTGGCGCATGGTCTGCAACTCACCGAGCCGGCGCATATTGCGCTTGCGCCGCGCCGTCACGCCATAGCGCAGCCAGTGCTCCTCGCGCACGATCTGGCGACCGAGCTTGTGCTGCTCGCGCTCTTCCTCCTCCAGCACTGTGTCGCGCCATTCCTCGAAATAGGCAAAGCCCCTGTCGAGACGGCGGGTCTGGCCGCGGTCGAGCCAGATTGTGGCGCGCGACACGCGTTCGAGAAAACGGCGGTCATGCGAGATGACGACCAGTGCCGAGGAGGTGCGGGCAAGCTCCTCCTCCAGCCATTCGATAACCGAAAGGTCAAGATGATTGGTCGGCTCATCGAGGAGGAGAATGTCGGGCTCCGGCGCCATGACGCGAGCGAGTGCGGCGCGCCGCGCCTCGCCGCCGGAAAGGTCGTTCGGCCGTTCTTCGCCGGTCAGGCCGAGATGCTCCATCAGATAGGTGGCGCGGTAGGGATCGTCGGCGGGTCCGAGACCTGCCTCGACATAGGCGCGGACGGTGGCAAAACCGTCCATGTCGGGCATTTGCGGCAAATAGCGGACGGTTGCCGAAGGCTGGCGGAAGACTTCGCCGTCCTGCGGCTCGATCAGCCCGGCGGCAATCTTGAGGAGCGTCGACTTGCCAGAGCCGTTGCGGCCAACCAGGGCGATCTTGTCGCCAGCCGAAGCCGTCAGGGCGGCACCGTCGAGCAGCGGCGTGCCGCCGAAGGTCAGCTTTATCCCGTCGAGATTGAGAAGCGGCGGCGCCATGTCAGCTTTCAGGTAGGGGAAAAGGATGCGCGAGCAGCAGCGCGCGGCCGCTGGCCAGCGCGATTTCCAGCCGGCCCCTGACCTCGTTGGAAATGGTCAGCGACGAGCCGAACGCAACCTCGACATGGTCGAGCGGCCATTTGGCGCCGGTGACGCTCAGGCCGGCGAGATCGGAGAAGCCGAGTACCGAAAACAGCGTGCCGTCGGCATAGTCGAAGCCAACCTTTCCCGGCAGCAAGGGTATGCCTTCCTGTGCGCCGCTGGTCAAAAGCACTTCCGTTCCGCCTTCCGCCAGCCGGACGCTCAGCGCCAGATGCAGGAAGATGTGGTCGGTGCGTTTGCCGCCGAAGGCGCCCGCGAGCACAAGGCTGGTCGCACCGCGTTCGAGCGCAGCGGCGATAGCGAGTTCACCGTCGGTCTTGTCCTTTTCGGCGGGAAACACCTGCCGTGGCACGGCGGCCAGATCCTCCGGCAAATCGGCAGGTACGGAATCAAAATCGCCGACCCAGAGTTCCGGCCTCAGGCCCAGCATGCGGGCATGGCCGATGCCGGCATCGGCGGCGATGACGCGGGAGCCTTCGACCTGGCGGTCGAGCAGCGGCGTGCGGATGAGATCGCCGCCAAGCAGGATGGTGAATGTGCTCATATCTCGTGGCCCTTACCAGCCCTGCCCCGGAAACGGAAGATGAAACGGCAGACGAAACGGAAGGCTGGGCTTTGGATGCCCGGCAAACTTCCGCTTGCGCAGCACTTCGGCCGGGCCTATGTGTCGCAACGCTCTAACGGGGTGCCGGACGCGATCTTCGCGGACCGGCTGAGAGGCAAGACTGCCAACCCGCTGAACCTGATCCGGTTTGTACCGGCGGAGGGATTAGACGTTTCGGACAGCCCGACGCCTCAATTCCTTTCAACGCGAACGAAGGAGGCGCCGATGCGCAGTTTTTTCCACTCTCTTGTCTCGATTATCCTGCTTGCAGCATCCGCGCTGGCCCTGCCAGGGCAGGCATCGGCACAGGATAAGCTGACCGTCTATACCTATGAAAGCTTTACCGCCGAGTGGGGTCCGGGACCGGCGGTGAAGAAGGCCTTCGAGGCCGAATGCAACTGCGTCGTCGAATTCGTCTCGGCCGCCGACGGCGTCGCGCTGCTCAACCGTGTGAAGCTGGAAGGCGCCGCGACCAAGGCCGATATCGTGCTTGGCCTCGATACCAATTTGACTGCGGACGCCAAGGCAACCGGCCTGTTTTCGCCGCACGGCGCCGTGTCGGGCGTCAGCGTCCCGGGAGCCTGGAGCGACGATATTTTCGTGCCGTTCGACTATGGCTATTTCGCCGTCGTCTACGATACCGAAAAACTGAAGAGCCCGCCGAAGAGCCTCAGGGAATTGGTCGAGGGCGATGCCGGCGACAAGATCGTCATCCAGGATCCGCGCACCTCGACGCCGGGCCTTGGCCTGCTGTTGTGGGTCAAGTCGGTCTATGGCGACAAGGCGCCGGAAGCCTGGGCCAAACTCAAGGCAAAGGTGCTAACGGTGACGCCGGGCTGGAGCGAGGCCTACGGCCTGTTCACCAAGGGTGAGGCGCCGATGGTGCTGTCCTACACCACCTCGCCGGCCTACCACATGGTTGCCGAAAACACCGAGCGCTATCAGGCGGCGTCCTTCGAGGAGGGCGAATATCTGCAGATCGAGGTTGCGGGGATCACCACCAAGGGCGCGAAGAACCCGCTGGCGGAAAAGTTCATTGCCTTCATGACCGGACCGAAATTCCAGGATGTCATTCCCGAAACCAACTGGATGTTCCCGGCCGGCAAAACCGACAAGCCGCTCAACCCGGCGTTCGACAAGCTTGTCAAACCGACCAAAACCTTGCTGTTCAGCCCGGAGGAAGTCGCGGCCAACCGCAAGGCCTGGGTCGATGAGTGGCTTGCGGCGATGAGCAAGTAGGATTCCATATGGTGTTCGTTCCCGACCTCAGCCAAGTTCCTCCTCTCAGCACCCATCGTTAAGCTGGGTAGCGCGAAATGCAGGCTCGCCGTCCTGACTCCCGCGTCACTGCCGGCATCGTCGCGCTTGGCGCCATTGCGCTGCTGATCGGCGGGGCATTCGCCGGGCTCGTCGTCGAAGCCACACGCGACTTGTCCGGCGCCGCTTCCGCTTTCGATTCCTATCTGTTGCGCGTCGCCCGTTTCACGCTCTGGCAGGCGGTCTTTTCGACGCTGCTCTCTGTCGCGCCGGCGCTGTTCGTCGCGCGTGCCCTGTCGAGGCATCCACAGTTTTTCGGGCGAGGCTTCATCCTGCAGCTTTTCGCCGTGCCGCTGGCGCTGCCGGCCATTGTTGCCGCACTCGGTGTCCTGGCGCTCTATGGCCGCGCCGGCTATTTTGCCGGCACGCTCGGCGCGCTAGGCGGCCAGAGCTGGCCCGGCATCTATGGCCTGTCGGGCATACTCGTCGCCCATGTCTTCTTCAACCTGCCGCTGGCGACGCGGCTGTTCCTGGAGGCGTTGCAGACCGTGCCGGGCGACCAATGGCGGCTGGCGAGCCAGCTCGGCATAGGCGCCAGACCCGCCTTCCGGCTGATCGAATGGCCGACGCTGCGCGTGGCACTGCCGGGGGTCGCCGGGCTTGTCTTCATGCTGTGCATCACATCCTTCACCATCGTGCTCACGCTGGGCGGCGGGCCGCGGGCGACGACGCTGGAGGTCGCCATCTACCAGGCGCTGCGTTTCGACTTCGACCCGGCGCGGGCGGTGACGCTCACCCTGCTGCAAATTGCCCTGACCTTCGTCGTCGTGCTGGCATTGACGCGGCTTGGCGCCAATATGGTCGGCGACGCCAATCTACCGGTGGCGCCGCGCCGGTATTTTTCAGCCGGTGCGGGCGAGACCGGGCTGAACGCACTGGTGATCGGGCTGGCACTGCTGTTTGTCGCCGGGCCGATGGCGGCCACGCTGGCGGCCGGGCTTGGCGCCGATCTCGGCCGCCTGGCCGGCGAGAGCGCGGTGCGGCAAGCGACGGCGACCAGTGCCGTGCTCTCCCTCCTGTCGGCGCTGCTCTCTGTGGCGTTGTCGCTGTCGTTGGTCATGGCGCGCCGGGCGCTGGCGCTCACCCGGCGGACCGACCGGCGGACGCTGCTCGAACATCTGGCCGACACCGGTGCGGGGTTCGTCCTGGTGGTGCCGCCCATCGTCATCGGCGCCGGCTGGTTCCTGCTCTTGCGCACCGTCAGCGATGTCTTTGCGATCGCCCGTGTCATGGTCGTTGCGGTCAATGCGGTGATGGCGATGCCGTTCGCCATCCGCGCCATCCGCCCAGCCTATGACGCGGCGAGCGAACGCCATGAACGGCTCTGCGCGCAGCTTGGCATCTCGGGCTGGACCCGGTTGCGGCT
>NZ_SUEG01000211.1:0-273 GCF_005063415.1 Mesorhizobium sp. | reverse complement strand
GCTTCGCTTTCGCAATGGCGCTGTCGCTCGGCGATCTCGGCGTCATTGCGCTGTTCGGCAGCGATTCCGTGCAGACCTTGCCCTATCTGCTGCTGGCGCGCATGGGCAGTTACCGCACCGAGGATGCGGCCGGGCTGGCGCTGCTGCTCGGCCTTGTGTGCCTGGCGCTAGTGTTGGCCGCGGACTGGCTGGGAAGGGGGGAGAAATCATGATGCCGATCAGCCCGGAACGATCCATTTCGGTCGAAAAAGGCGCGGCCGTGCGGCTCGATAA
>NZ_SUEG01000210.1 GCF_005063415.1 Mesorhizobium sp. | reverse complement strand
CTCCCCCCTTGAGGGGGAGATGGCCGGCAGGCCAGACGGGGGTGCTGTCCCGCCAACGAACGACGATTGGAGCACCTTCTGATGGCAACCCCGCTCGTTGTCTCCGATGTCGCGAAGAGCTTCACCATGCATCTGCGCGACGGCATCAAACTGCCGGTGGTCGCCGGTGTCTCGTTCGCGATCAGGGCCGGCGAATGCTCGGTGCTCGGCGGCCCGTCCGGCGCCGGCAAGAGCTCGATCCTGAAAATGCTCTACGGCAATTATGCCGTCGACGCAGGCCAGATCATCGTCCAGCACGAGGACGGGCTGATCGACCTAGCTTCGGCCAGCCCGCGCACCGTGCTAGCTGTGCGCCGGCTCACGATCGGCTATGTCAGCCAGTTCCTGCGCACTGTACCGCGCGTCTCGGCGCTCGATGTCGTGGCCGAACCGCTGGTCGAGCGCGGCGAAGAGCGCGAAGTAGCGCGCGGCAAGGCGCGCGCCTTGCTGGCGCAGTTGAACCTGCCGGAGAAGCTTTGGGCGCTGCCGCCGGCGACGTTTTCCGGCGGCGAACAGCAGCGCGTCAACATCGCGCGCGGCTTCATCACCGAGCACCCGATCCTGCTGCTCGACGAGCCGACCGCTTCGCTCGATGCCAGGAACCGCGACGTGGTGATTTCCCGGATCGCCGCCAAGAAGGCGGCGGGCGTCGCTTTGCTCGGCATCTTCCACGATCACGACGTGCGCGAGGCTGTGGCCGATCGCGTCATCGACGTGACCGCCTTCGCCGCGGGGAAAATCGCCGCATGACGAGGAAATTGTCGGAGGCGCCGCTGGTCCACGAGACGGCGGAAGTCGAGAACTCGACGCTAGGCCGCTGGACTGAGATCGCCGAGCGCAGTCGTGTCTCGGAAAGCATTCTCGGCGACTATTCCTACATGATGCAGGACTGCGCCGTCTGGTGCGCGACGATCGGCAAGTTCGCCAACATCGCCGCCAGCGTCCGCGTCAACGCCACCAATCATCCGACCTGGCGACCGACGCTGCATCACTTCACCTACCGCGCCTCCGACTATTGGGACGACGTCGAGCACGAGAGCGAATTCTTCGCCCAGCGCCGCGCCAAACGCGTCACCATCGGCCACGACACCTGGCTCGGCCACGGCTCGACCATCCTGCCCGGCGTCACCGTCGGCGATGGCGCGGCGGTCGGTGCCGGGGCGGTCGTCTCGAAGGATGTGGCCCCCTACACCATTGTCGGCGGCGTACCGGCCAAGCCGATCCGCGAACGCTTCGACCGCCGCACTGCGGAACGCTACCAGGCGCTCGCATGGTGGGACTGGGACCATGCAAGGCTGCGCGTCGCGCTCGACGATTTTCGCGCGCTTTCGGCGGAAGCGTTTTTGGAGAAGCATGGCGGCTAGCGAATGGTGAATTGTGAATGGTGAATGGCGGCAGAGAATAGGCTTCGAGGCTCAGGGACGCCTTCTTTATCGCCATTCACATTCACCATTCACCATTCACCATTCACACCCCTGACACATGACTCGGACAGGACGCGGTCTCTTCCTCTGGAGATCGCAATGCCTGTTTCCATCAAACCGTCACTCTCCGGATTCTTTGCGGGCTCGAATCCGGCCCCTCCGCTGCATCTAGGCACGCGCTACGACACTGCGGGAAATTTTCTCTTCGAGCCCGGCAACACTGTGGTCTGCCATCTTGCCGGCGGTGCCGCCTCGGAAGCGGCGGTCATCGACGTTCGCGAGCAGATGCGCGCAATGCCAGACGCCGATCGGCTTGCTTTCACTACGGTTTCCAGCCTGCACATGACGCTCTTCCAGGGCATCATCGAACATCGCCACCGCCTTCCCTACTGGCCGCAGGACGTGCCGCTCGACACCAGCATTGACGACATGACCCGCCTCTATCGGGAACACTTGAACGGCTTCGAAGGCCGCAGCGCCTTCAAGATCAAGGTCGTCGATGTCGTGCCGACCGGCTTGACCGTTGCCGGCGCAACCGATGAGGACGTGCGCATTATGAACGCCTGGCGCGATGCCTTGTCGGTGCCGTTCGGATACCGGCACCCTGATCACGATGCTTACGTCTTCCACATCACTTTCGCCTACCAGATCCGTCGTCTCGACGACGAAAGGGCATCCGCGTGGCGGGATCTGTTCGACGATTGCCTCTCGCTGTTTGCCCGGCAGGCTCCGGTGATCGAGCTGCGGCCACCCGCCTTCTGCAGCTTCAGGGACATGGAGCATTTCGAGGAGCTGCTGGTGCTCGGCTGATCCCATGCCCGCCGCCCGGACAGCGGCGGTTTGGATGAACTCCCTTCCCCCGCTCGACGTGCCTGTGGGCGGTAACAAAACTGACATCAATCCGACACCGCAGGTTCATGCGGCTGCGCTAGCGAGAGTTAACAGACCTTCAATTGCGACTGGACGGGAGCCTGCACCATGTCAGCTACGCTCGAAATCCGCGGCGTCACCCGACGGTTCGGCAAGAACACCGCCGTCAGCAATGTTCACATCTCCATTCCGCAAGGCCAGATGGTCGGCATCATCGGCCGCTCCGGCGCCGGCAAATCGACGCTGCTGCGCATGATCAACCGCCTCATCGATCCGAGCCAGGGATCCATCCTGTTCGACGGCGTCGAGGTCTCCAGGTTGCGCGGCTCGCCGCTCCGGCGCTGGCAGCGCGACTGCGCCATGATCTTCCAGCAATTCAACCTGGTGCCGCGCCTCGACGTGCTGACCAATGTGCTGCTCGGCCGGCTCAACCACCGCTCGACCCTGTCCAACCTGTTCGGCATGTTTTCCCGCAGCGAATGCGCCGAGGCGGTTGCAGCCCTCGAGCGCCTCGACATCGCCCGCACCGCGCTGCAGCCTGCTGGCACCCTTTCCGGCGGCCAGCAGCAGCGCGTTGCGATTGCGCGTGCCATGATGCAACAGCCGAAGGTCATCCTCGCCGACGAGCCGATCGCCTCGCTCGACCCGCTCAACGCCAAGGTGGTGATGGATTCGCTGCAGGACATCAATTTGCGCGAAGGCATCACCGTCATCACAAATCTGCATACGCTTGATACGGCCCGCACCTACTGCAACCGCATTATCGGCATGGCCGCCGGCAAGGTGGTCTTCGACGGCCCGCCCGAAGACCTCAACCGCGAGGCCGTGCGCATGGTCTACGGCGCCGACAGCAATGGCGGCGAAATCTCCGAGGCCATCACCTCGACCAGTGTCGCCGTCAAACAGAAGATCGCTGCATCCGCCGGACCGCTCGAGCCAGCGTTTCCTGGTTACTGAGAACGGCCTGATCGCTCGCCCGCGTCAAAGGCACTCGTCAAAAATTCGAACGCTACCGGCGCGAGGCCGGGACCAACAGGAGAGAGATAATGTTCAGGAAGATGGTTTTCGGCGCGGTTTCATTGTTCGCCATCGCGGCAAGTGCCGCTCACGCCCAGGATATCAAGGAATTCCGCGTCGGCATCCTTGGTGGTGAAAACGAAGCGGACCGGCTGCGCAACTTTCAGTGCCTCGCCGATCATCTGAAGACCGAATTCGGTTTCGAAAAGGTCTCGCTGTTCCCGGCTGCCGACTATGACGGGGTCATCCAGGGCCTGCTCGGCGGCACGCTCGATTTAGCCGAGCTTGGCGCGTCAGGCTATGCCAGCGTCTATCTCAAGGATCCGAACGCCGTCACCCCGATCCTCACCACCCAGCAGACCGACGGCGCGACCGGTTATTATTCGATTGGCCTGGCGCTGAAGTCGTCCGGCATCACCGACATCAAGTCGGCAAAGGGCAAGAAGCTCGGCTATGCCGACCCGGATTCGACCTCCGGCTATCTGATCCCGCTGACCCAGATCCCGAAGGACACCGGCGCTTCGAACGAAACCTTCTTCGCCTCGACGCAGTTCAATGGTGGTCACGAGAACAACGTTCTCGCCGTCCGCGACGGCAAGGTCGACGTGGCGGTTGACGATTCTTCGGGCATCGGCGACTTCAAGAACGGTTACACGTCCGGCACCTTCCACAAGGAAGTCGCCAAGGGCGCCGTCGACCCCAACGACTTCGTCGAAGTCTGGCGCTCCGGCCTGATCCCGAACGGCCCGCTGGTCGTGCGCACCGCGCTCGGCGGCGATATGACTGCCAAGCTCGCCAACTTCTTCACCAGCCTGCCGGCTAAGGACAAGCCCTGCTTCGAGGCCATCGAAGGCGGCGATTTCACCGGCTACGTTCCGGTGAAGCCGGACTTCTACAGCGTCATCGTCGAAGCCCGCAAAGCCGCGATCGGCGGCTGACGACAATTGCGGAAAGGGCGGCGTCCATTAGAGCGACGTGCGTCCAGTTGGACGTACAAAGTACGCTCTAACACTTAGATGCCGCATCGTGCTTTCCGAAAGTCGAACTTCGACTTTCGGGCCGATGCGGTCGAGTCCGCTCGTGACCCCGTATGACCTTCGCCGCTACAATTCGTTCAGACGCGGTCCGGCAGGCAGCAGACGCCTGGCGACGCCAGACGTCCTTGCGCCGGTTCTACACGGCGCTCGGCATCGGCTTACTGCTTGTCGCCATGTGCACAGCCATGTGGTTCGC
Source organism: Mesorhizobium sp. (assembly GCF_005063415.1). Lineage (GTDB taxonomy): Bacteria > Pseudomonadota > Alphaproteobacteria > Rhizobiales > Rhizobiaceae > Mesorhizobium. The sequence continues at coordinate 2,346 of NZ_SUEG01000210.1, read as the reverse complement.
CGACGAGGCCAATGCAGGACATTTCTTCGAGCGGCTGCCGCACATACTGGATTTCCTTAGTTGGCTTGTTCCCAAGGACTGGAACGACGTCTGGCGGGCGCTGTTCGACATCGCATCGCCGCACGACAAGGGCAGCCAGGAGTTCAACTTCCCGCTTGGCCGCGTCTATCTCTGGGGCGGCTTTTATCTACCCGAATATTTCGAGCTGATGCTCACCACGCTTAACGTGGCGCTGGTTTCCACTTTCATCGGCTTCGTCCTTGCGGTGCCCTTCTCCTTCATCGCGGCGCGCAACTTGACACCCAGTCCGGTGCTCAGGCTCGTCGTCAAGCGCTTCATGGAACTGCTTCGCGCCTTCCCGGAGATCGTCATTGCCGGCCTGTTCGCAGCCATCCTCTCGACCGGCCCGGTCGCAGCCATCATCGCCATCGGCCTGCATTCGATCGGCGCCCTCGGCAAGCTCTTCTACGAGATCAATGAAAACATCGACATGCGCGCCGAAGAAGGCCTGCGCGCGGTCGGCGCCAACTGGTTCGAGCGCGTGCGCTTCGCCGGCCTGCCGCAGGTGCTGCCCAATTTCATGTCCTACACGCTGCTCAGGATCGAGATCAATGTGCGTATCTCGACCATCATCGGCGCGGTCGGCGGTGGCGGCATCGGCGAGGAACTGAAGCTTTCCATCTCGCGCGGTTTCGGCGCCAAGACGCTGGCATTGGTGCTGCTGCTGTTCACGACGATCTTCCTCGTCGACCAGTTTTCCGCCTGGCTACGCCGCAAGCTCGTCGGCGAGCAGGCATTCATGATGGGCGCCTGACCATGATCCCAAAAAGTGGATTCCGGTTTTTGGAAAAGATCATGGCAAATCAACAAGAAGACTGCCCATGGCCGCGTTGACGACGGATGAGATGCAGGCGATCGAGGAGCGCTTTCCCCAAGTGTTCCGGCGGCCCCTGTACAAACGCTTCGGCCCGCTGGTCCTGTTCGCCGGCATCCTGCTCTACCTCCTCTACGCCTTGTGGTTCTTCAGCCTGCCGCAAGTGCTGAGGGAATCGCACTGGGAGCGCCTGCCGCTCTTCCTGACGCAATGGATCAGCTACGATCTGCAGCCGGAATTCCGTCTCGACCAGCCTCAGATCACGCCCAAATACCCGCGGTTTTCCGCACTTGGCGAAGACCCTCATCCCGATTGGGTCATCACCAATGCCAACGGTTCCTACACCGTCCTGATCGACGGCCGGGCCAAATCGGTCACCTTCGATAAGGCCGAGGCGACGCTCGTCGCCAATGGCCAGGCGGTGCCGGTGTCGTTGACCAGCGGCAAACCGGTAATATCCGGCCCGGTGCCGGAGTGGATCACTGCGCACGACGATGAGATCGTCGCCAGGATGGGCTTTGCCGGCGAGGTCCGAATAACCGCCGATCGCGTCAAGGTCCGCAAGCGCTTCCTCGGCTGGGCGAATTTCGTCTTCGACACACGCTCGCCCTTCTTCGGCAAGTCGCCCGGCGAGGTGGTCTCGTTGCTGATGTCCGGACCCCAGCTCAAGCCGGGCACATCAAACATTGCGCTGGCCGCCGACAATATCTGGAACAACGCCCAATGGCAGCATGGCGACGTCTGGACGAAGCTGTTCCAGACCATCGTCATGGCGTTTCTCGGCACCTTGCTCGGCGGCATCGTTGCCTTCCCGCTCGCCTTCTTCGCCGCCCGCAACATCACCCCGAGCGGCCTGCTTAGCCAGGTGCTAAAGCGGTTCTTCGATTTCATGCGTTCGGTCGACATGCTGATCTGGGCGCTGTTCTTCACCCGCGCCTTCGGCCCGGGCCCGCTTGCCGGCAGCGCCGCGATTTTCTTCACCGAGATCGGCACGCTCGGCAAAGTCTATTCGGAAGGCCTCGAGAACATCGACGACAAGCCACGCGAGGGCATCCAGTCGACCGGCGCCAACGGCTTGCTGGTGCAGCGCTATGGCGTGCTGCCGGAAGTGATCCCGGTCTTCATCAGCCAGACACTCTATCAGTGGGAATCCAACACCAGGGGCGCGACGATCATCGGCGCCGTCGGTGCAGGTGGCATCGGCCTGAAGCTCTGGGAGGCGATGCGCACCAACTCCAACTGGGCCAATGTATTCTACATGGTGCTCTTGGTCCTGCTCGTCGTTTTCATCTTCGACAACATTTCCAATTTCCTGCGCCGCCGCATGAGCAGGACGATCCACGACTACAACCGGATCCAGGCCGGCCAGGGCTGACTCATCCCTGCGGCGAAATCTCGCGAGAGGTGGGCGGGCCAGCACCCCCCTCTGTCCTGCCGGACATCTCCCCCGCAAGGGGGGAGATCGGATGTCA
>NZ_SUEG01000020.1:50427-55082 GCF_005063415.1 Mesorhizobium sp. | reverse complement strand
TCGGCTCACAGCATGGGCGGGCCGATGCGATCTATCTCGAGGGAGGCCAGAGCGAACTCGACGGCCAGCTGCTGTTCGATCTGGGAACGCAGGATGATGACACGCTGGAAGAGCTGTTCGCCGATGCCGAGGCGGCGGAAGAGGCTGAAGACCACGAGCAGGCCGCGGCACTCTACCAGCGCTGCCTGGCCATCGACCCGAGCGATGCCATCGCCGCCTTCAACCGCGCCAACTGCCTGCGCGCCGCCGGCCACGCGGCCGAGGCGGCGCACGACTATGCCCGCGCGATAAAGCTCGATCCGGGCTTCGTCGAGGCCTGGTTCAATCTGGCCGGGCTGATGAGCGAAGAGGGGCGGGTGGCGTCGGCGCGCCGCCATTTGCTCAAGGCGATCGCATTGGATGCGAAGTACGCCGATGCGGTGTTCAACCTTGCGAGGCTGGAGTTCGACGCCGGCAATCTCGCCGAGGCGCAGCGTCGCTGGGTGCGCTATCTCGAGCTCGATGCCAATTCCGAATGGGCGCGCATGGCGGCCAAGGGGATACAGTTCGTGGATTTGCAGCTGGCGCGGATGTCGGCGGGTTAGGACTTCATTTGGTCGCGCTTGAACACCCCCCTCTGGCCTGCCGGCCATCTCCCCCGCAAGGGGGGAGATCGGCAGTTTCTCCTTACCGCCCGCCTTCCAACGTTGGTGATTGGCGAAAGCGATGGCGACATCCAATCTTCCCCCTTGCGGGGGAGATGTCCGGCAGGACAGAGGGGGGTGCGAAGGAACTCGGCCTTCATCTGCAGGCCACCCCATGACCACCTTCCTCTTCGACGGTCCCGACACCGCCCCAATCACTATCCTGCTGGCGCATGGCGCAGGTGCTCCCATGGACTCGCCCTCGCTGACGGCCACGGCAAAAGCGCTCGCCGCAGCCGGCTTCCGCGTTGCGCGCTTCGAATTCCACTACATGGCGGCGCGCCGCTATGGCCACCGCAAGCCACCGCCGCGCGCCGAGACGGTTAACCCGGAATACGTCAAGGCGATCGCCGACCTCCGGGCGAAGGGCGTGAAAGGTCCGCTGATCATCGGCGGCAAGTCGATGGGCGGACGCGTCGCTTCGATGATCGCCGACGAGATGTTTTCAAAGGGCGAGATTTCAGGGCTGCTGTGTCTCGGCTATCCCTTCCATCCGCCGGGCAAACCGACGCAGCTTCGGACAAAACACCTTGCCGATCTGAAGACGCCGACATTGATCTTCCAGGGCACGCGCGACGAGTTCGGGACCAAAGACGAGGTCGCGACCTATGGTCTATCCGACGCAATCGAGATCTTCTGGCTGGAAGACGGCGACCATGATCTGAAGCCGCGCAAAAACATCTCCGGCTTCTCCACCGCCGATCATCTGAAGACGCTCGCTGATGCGGTGAAGGCGTGGACCGAACGCATCGTGCGCTGAAGCAGGCCGATGAAGATCGCCACCTTCAACGTCAACAACATCAACGGCCGGCTGCCGAACCTGCTCGCATGGCTGGCTGCCGCCAAGCCCGACATCGCCTGCCTGCAGGAGTTGAAGGCCAGGCAGACGCAGTTTCCGCGCACCGCGCTGGCGGCGGCCGGCTACGGCGCGGTGTGGATCGGGCAGCCGACCTGGAACGGCGTCGCCATACTTGCACGGGGCTCAGAACCCGTTCTGACCCGCGAGGCGCTGCCCGGCGACGACAGCGACCAGCAGGCGCGCTACATCGAGGCAGCGGTCAACGGCATCGTTATCGCCTCGCTCTACGCGCCGAACGGGAACCCGCAGCCCGGCCCGAAATTCCAGTACAAACTGGCCTGGCACGAAAGGCTGGAGGCGCATGCGGCGCAGTTGCTCGACACCGGCCTGCCGGTGGTGCTGGCCGGCGACTACAACATCGTGCCCGAGCCGCGCGACATCTACCCGACCCGCTCCTATGACGACAACGCGCTGGTGCAGCCGGAAAGCCGCGCATCGTTCCAGCGGCTGCTCGACCAGGGCTGGCTTGACGCGCTGCGCAAGAAGCACCCGACGGAGACGCTCTACACATTCTGGGACTATCGTCGCAATCGCTGGCCGCGCGATGCCGGCCTGCGGCTCGACCATATCTTGCTTTCGAAGAAGCTGTCGCGCCGGCTGGTAGGGGCGGGCATCGACCGCGACGTACGTGGCGAGACCGGCGCCAGCGACCACGCGCCGGTCTGGGTGGAGTTGCGGTGAAGCATGAAAGCTGGCGCCGCCTTTCCGGGCGGCAACCAGTCAGGTTGGCCGCGCCGCTTGTCGGGCGAACGCTTCGATTAAAGGGGCATATCCCTCAAGGTCGGGCTGCGTAGCGAAACTGTGGGTAGCGGCGGTCGAAGCCCAGGGCAGCTTTTCCGACATGAAGACTTCGACGAAAGGCACATACCAATGATGTTCGTCCAGCATGGTCGCACGAACATTGACGAAAAAGTCCAGGCCATGCGGGCGCGTGAACATCCAGTTCTTGCAATGCGGGCAATAGAGCTGCCGGTGCGGGCCGTGCAGGCCGCCGACAACCGGCTCGCCTTGCGTAACGGCGAAACCGTCGGTCGGCACGGCGATGGTCAGGGAATACGCGCTGGCGCTCAGTTTCTGGCAGCCGGTGCAGTGACACGCCGTCGTCAGCAAGGGCGGCGCGCTGATGCGAAAGCGTATTCCGCCGCACAGGCAACCGCCGTCCCAAGGTAGCTTCCAATCGTCCATTGCTGGCCTCGCCTTAGCCTCTGCCAGCGATCTAGCGCGCGACCGGCAAGCTGCAATCTCTCCCTTGACGGTCCCACGAGGGAGGAGATCGGCAGCTTCACGTCCTTCCCCCAGGAATCGTGAACACCACGTCGGCGCGGCCGTAGCCGCCATCGGCGACCTCCTCGATCAGCACCATCGTGTAGGGGCGCACGCCTTCGCCGAACATCTCGACGAACAGGGCTGTGGTCTTGTGGACGAGGTCCTCCTTCTGTCCGGCGGACAGCGCGCGCTCAGGCACCTTGAAGTTTGCAAATGGCATGATGTCGATTTCCTGTTGGTTGATGGAAGTAGAGTCAGACCGTGCCGCCATTGGCGCGCAGCACCTGGCCGTTGACCCAGCCGCTGTCCGGTCCGGCGAGGAACGACACCACGCCGGCTATGTCGGCGGGCTGGCCGAGCCGCCCGAGCGGGATCATCCTGGTGATCGTGTCGACCAGTGCCTCGGACTTGCCGCCGAGGAACAGCTCGGTGGCCACCGGCCCCGGCGCCACGACATTGACGGTGATGCCGCGCGGCCCGAGTTCCTTGGCCAGCACATGCGTCATCGCCTCGACGCCGGCCTTGGTGGCAGCGTAAACGCCGTAGGTCGGCTGGTAGAGCCCGACCACGCTGGACGAGAAGCTGATGATGCGGCCGCCGTCGCGCAGCCTTCTTGCGCCCTCGCGCATGCCGCGGAAGACGCCACCGAGATTCACCGCGATCTGCTGCTCGAAACCGGCGTCGTCCATCTGCGCGATCGGCGCGAGCTTCATGATGCCGGCATTGTTGACCAGCACATCGAGGCCGCCAAAGGCCTGCTCGGCTGCGTCGAACAGATGCGCCACGCCCTTGGGATCGCCGACATCGGCCTGGACGGCGATCGCCGTGCCGCCCGCCGCCTCGATCCCGCGCACCACGCCTTCGGCGGCTTCGGCGCCCCTGGCATAGTTGACGACGACCGAAAAGCCGTCGCGTGCCAGCCGCCTGGCAATTTCGGCGCCGATACCCTTAGAGGCGCCGGTTACCAGCGCCACCTTTCCGTTCCGCGTAGTCATGTCAGCTCTCCATTCTTCTCGGCTGAAAATAGGCGACAAATCCTGCCGGATAATCGCTCGGGACTTGCCAACACCATTCGGATATGGCGAACAATGGCGATGGACAGTCTCGACCGGATGCGCCTGCTTGCCCGTGTGATCGAGCGCGGCAGCTTCACCGCGGCGGCCGCCGATCTGTCGATGTCGCGATCGACCGCCACCGAGGCGATCAAGGACCTCGAGGCACGGCTGGGGGTCAGGCTGCTCGAACGCACCACGCGCCATGTCACCCCGACATTGGATGGCCAGGCCTATCACCAGCGCTGCCTCGCCATCCTTGCCGATGTCGAGGATGCCGAGGCCGGCTTTCAATCGGCTCAGCCGCAGGGCCTTTTGAGGATCGACGTGCACGGCTTCATGGCCCGCCATTTCATCCTGCCGCGGCTCTCCGAATTCCTCGACCGCTACCCCGGGATCGACTTGCATATCGGCGACGGCGACCGGCTGGTCGATCTGGTGCGCGAGGGCATCGACTGCGTGCTGCGTTCCGGCGAACAGGCCGACAGCGGCATGATCATGCGGCGAGTGGCGACATTGCGCGAAGTCACCTGCGCCAGCCCCGCCTATCTCGAAAAGCACGGTATGCCGGCAACCCCCGAAGATCTCGAAGGCCATCTGATGGTCGGCTTCCGCTCGTCGAGGACCGGCGAGGTCATGCCGCTCGAATTCACCGTCGGCGGCGCGTTGCGCTATGTCAGCCTGCCCAACCGGGTGACGGTCAACGGCTCCGACACGATGGCGGAGCTGGCGCGTCTCGGCTTCGGCCTGGTGCAGGCGCCGCATTACCGCTTCGCCGCGGATTTCGCACGCGGC
>NZ_SUEG01000020.1:39984-50417 GCF_005063415.1 Mesorhizobium sp. | reverse complement strand
TGTCGAAGTGCTGCCGGACTACCCGCCGTCGCCGACACCGCTGTCGGCGCTCTACCCGCAGAACCGCCAGCTCGCGCCACGGGTACGCGTGTTCATCGACTGGGTGACCGGGATTTTTGGCGAGGATGGGACAGCGGGCCGGGTGTGATCGCGCACCGGGGCGCCGGCTATTTTGCGAAGGGCGATCGGACGAGATATGCCGTGACGGGCGGGATTGGGTGAGACAAAGGCTGCGCGCGCGCTGCGTTCGCGTCCAAAGGCCGGCAAACTGTAGGAGATCACCGACATCGTTACGCTGATCGAAGCGAAGGAAGCCGTAAAGCCGATGGTCGCGGAACGTATAAAAACGGACCGCCTCACCTTCACGATGGAAAATTCGGACAGTTAGCCGACAACTCGGCCCATGCTCGATCCAATTCGACTTTCGATTGGGTCTTTTCAATGCTTTTCGCGGTGGCGTTGTCGATGAAGTTGCTTTCGATCCGCATGACTCGAAAATTTCCACCTGACGGCCGCTGATAGAGGACAATATAGCCGCAGTAACGATCGATGTTTCCAAACTTCGCCGCTATGTCGACTGCGGCATAAACGCCGGGAAAGGCAGCGTTCGCTGGGTCCTTCAACCATGTGAATTTGAGTAGCCGGCGCTCGCACACAGCGCCGGCCTGAGAATGAAAATCTTTACTTTGCTCCAAGAAGGCATTCGATGGGATCAAAGCTTTCGCGGTATCAGTCATCATTTCGTATGCCCGCCCATACTCTTGGTTATCGAGCGAAAGGAAATAGCGACCAACCGTTTCCGTTGCATCTCGAACCGCGTCCTCTGAGGGCGTCCACTCTTGCGATTGTGCGGGTAGGATCGCAACCAACACCGAAGTCACGATCGCAAGGAAAGCTACGGCTGCATGTGTCATGGGAATTTCTTCGCAGGAGCTTGCCACGAATGCAATCCGGTCACGGCCGATAGCCAGAATTTCGAACTGACCCACATCCCAATAGCGCGCTATGTTAGCGCTGCTGCAAGCGGATTGTCACATATCTCGAACTCCAGCCACCTGCCCTTGCGCTGCGCGTCATCGCGACCCTGATCCTTGATCAGCTCCGCCCTCGTGCTATAAAAAACCATGTCAGGGACCAGCCCCGCGGCCACTGCGCCGCTCATCGTGATCGATCTTCAGACCGGCATGTTCGACGGTGTCGCCGAACCGCCGATCCATGATGCCGACGGCATGGTTGCCCGCACCCGCGCGCTGATCGAATGGGCACGGCGCAGCGGGCGCAAGATCGCCTTCATCAGGCACGACGGCCCGCGGGGCGATCCTCTGGCGCCGGGTGAGCCGGGCTGGCCGGTGTGGCCGGCGCTCGGCCAGGCCGTGGACGAGCCGACTTTCGCCAAGCGTGTCGGCGACGCGTTCAGCAATGCCGCGCTTGCAGAATGGGTGGTCGGGCAGGGCGCCGGCGAGGTCGTTCTGATCGGCGCGCAGACCGATTTTTGCGTGGCGGCCACGGTGAAGGGCGCCTTTGCAGCGGGCCTGGGCGTCACCGTGATTTCCGACGCTCACAGCACGCTCGACACCACCAGCGAGACCGCCGCGGAGATCATCGCCCGGCACAATGCGGCATTTGCCGCCGCCGGGGTCAAGCTGGCGACGACAAAGGCCCTTACCGATAGCTGATTCGCCGGCTCATTCGGCAGGGCTATTTGAGCCAGGACTCGTATGCGGCCATTCCGTCATATTCCCATTCGAAGCGCTTCCGTAGCGCGCGGACGCTTTCCTTCCACGTTTTTCGCTCGCACTTACTGAGAATGTCGTGAAGGCTTTTCCTGAGACTCGGCCAGTCAAAATCTTCTACGAAAATGACGGCGCGATCGTCGAGATCTATCTGATCCCTGATTTGGTTGGCGATGACGTGAACATCGAAATAGTCACTTCCAGCATCGTCGTCCCATCCGATCGCCAGGGATAGTGCCAGAGCGAAGCTCTTGGGATTCGGCGGCCGCCACTGTTCCAGTATTTTTTCGCTGTCGAGAACTTTCATGCCGGAACGGATTTCCTGCTCGGTATAGCCCTCGCGGATCAGGCTTTCTGGAACGGAATGACCTTTTCTCGACCTTGAGCCGAGGTTCCTTGCGGTAACACCTCTTAACCTCAGCCGAGATGGATAGACGATTTTCGACATGACTCATTTTTGCAAAATGGCAATGACCTCAAGTAGCGACCAATTCTCAGCTAGGCAATCGACGCCTCATCGGGCCCTGAAGGCTTCGGGGCGATTTGGCGCAGGCGCTTGTGATCTGCACGCTTCCTCTGACGCGGCCTATCGCGTATTGGCGCGGGACCTCTCCTTTGGCCTTTCCCGGAAAACCATGATTCGTCTCGAAAGCATCAGCAAGCAGAACGGCCGGCAGATTGTCTTCATTGAAGCCTCCGCCGCGTTGCAGAAGGGCGAGAAGGTCGGGCTGGTCGGCCCCAATGGCGCCGGTAAGACGACGCTGTTTCGCATGATCAACGGCGAGGAGCAGCCTGACGAAGGCCAGGTCTCGGTCGATCGCGGCTTCACCATCGGCTATTTCAGCCAGGATGTCGGCGACATGTCCGGCCGCAGCGCCGTTGCCGAAGTGATGGACGGCGCCGGGCCGGTGAGCGAAGTGGCGGCCGAGATGCGCGAGCTCGAGCACGCCATGGGCGATCCCGATCAGGCAGACCATATGGACGAGATCATCGCCCGCTACGGCGAGGCGCAGCACCGCTTCGAGGAGCTCGACGGCTATGCGCTGGATGGGCGCGCCCGCGAAGTGCTGGACGGCCTTGGCTTCAGCCAGGAGATGATGGACGGCGACGTCGGCAAGCTCTCCGGCGGCTGGAAGATGCGCGTGGCGCTGGCCAGGATCCTTTTGATGCGGCCCGACGCCATGCTGCTCGACGAACCGAGCAACCATCTCGACCTGGAAAGCCTGATCTGGCTGGAGCAGTTCCTGAAGAATTATGACGGCGCCCTGCTGATGACCTCGCACGACCGCGAGTTCATGAACCGCATCGTCAACAAGGTAGTGGAGATCGACGGCGGCTCGCTGACTGCCTACTCCGGCAACTACGAATTCTACCAGCAGCAGCGGGCGATTGCCGACCGGCAGCAGCAGGCGCAGTTCGAGCGCCAGCAGGCGATGCTGGCCAAGGAGATCGCCTTCATCGAGCGCTTCAAGGCACGTGCCTCGCATGCCGCCCAGGTGCAGAGTCGGGTGAAAAAGCTGGACAAGATCGACCGTGTCGAGCCGCCCAAGCGCCGCCAGAAGGTGTCGTTCGATTTCCAGCCGGCGCCGCGCTGCGGCGAGGACGTGGTGACGCTGAAGAACGTCCACAAGGGCTATGGCAGCCGCTCGATCTACGAGGGGCTGGATTTTCAGGTGCGCCGCCGCGAGCGCTGGTGCATCATGGGCGTCAACGGCGCCGGCAAATCGACGCTGTTGAAGCTGGTGGCCGGCGCGTCCGAGCCGGATAATGGTACGGTGGCGCGCGGGCCGAGCGTCAAGATGGGCTATTTCGCCCAGCACGCCATGGAAGTGCTGGAGGGCGAGCGCACCGTGTTCCAGACACTGGAAGACGCATTTCCGCAGGCCGGCCAGGCGCCGCTCAGGGCGCTGGCCGGCTGCTTTGGCTTTTCCGGCGACGAGATCGAGAAGAAATGCCGCGTGCTGTCGGGCGGCGAGAAGGCGCGGCTGGTGATGGCGCTGATGCTGTTCGATCCGCCCAATTTGCTGGTGCTGGACGAGCCGACCAACCACCTCGACATCGCCACCAAGGAGATGCTGATCACGGCACTGTCGCAGTATGAAGGGACCATGCTGTTCGTCTCGCATGACCGCCACTTCCTGGCGGCGCTGTCGAACCGGGTGCTGGAACTGACGCCCGAGGGCATCCACACCTATGGCGGCGGCTATACCGAATATGTCGAGCGCACCGGGCAGGAGGCGCCGGGGTTGCGGAGCTGAGGCCGGCTCTGCCGCTAACGGTCACCTAAGCGCTCGATTCCGGAAGCACGAGCTGCTCAGCCATGTATCGCAATTTCGCGCAGCGGATCGCCGCCGTCGATGAACAGCCGGCCTTGCGCGGTCAACGCGGCGCCGAGCCGCCGCAGGGCGATTTTCCCTGCTTCGGGATGACGCCCGTCCAGCGCGCCGACGCGCACCGCAACGGCAATGTCGAAGTGCTTCTCGTCGGCCTCCAACTCGAAATCCTCGATGGCGATCTGGCGAAGACTCAGCCGGCCTGCCGCAATCTCGGCGCGCGAAGCGGCCCCGGCCTGCGCGATGGCCTTGGCCGAGCGGTCGATCGCCAGCACGTGCCCGCCGCCGATCCGGCGCGCGATCTCGCGCGCTGCAGCACCTGGTCCGCAGCCGATCTCCAGCACTCGCATGCCCGGCCGCAAGGGCAGCGCGTTGACGATCGCCAAAAGCCTTGGCGACAAGTCGTTCGCCATTTCCGCTTCTCCAGCTTTTCGCGATCCGAGATTAGCGACCGCGGCCGGCGACGGGAAGGCCGAGAGACGCGGGCATGCCGATGTGTTCAGCTGGTGTGTTCACTTGGGTGCTGGTTGAGGAGGGGCATGATCGACTTCGAAGAGGTCGACGATCCGGTCTCGACCGCGGGCCACCGAGCGGACCCCGAGCGGCCCGGCGTCGTTGACCTGAGGGGTAGGGAGGGAACTGGCGCCGAGCCTAACCGGTTGGGGGGTAGATCACCGGCCGTTTATGTGTATACGCTCAAGCTAATATAAGAGCAAGCTAATGTTTTGGGTCAGCGATGTGGGCGATTGTTCTGATCAGTGGCCGGTTGTGGCTTCCTGCCGCGCCCTCCAACCCGGCCAAACGCCGCTTATTGCCTTCAAGTCCTGGCTCCAATGCTGTACCCCGGCCCGAACTTCAAGGAGCCTCGATGACCTCACATCCCGACATCCCCGACGCTAGCATGGCGGTCGATGCGGCCGGCATGACAGCCGATGACGAGCGCGCACGCGAGGCGGATGCCGCATGGCAGGACGATATTCGCGAGGGCGTGCGGCATATAGGCGATCTGGATTCCCTGCCGCTGGCGCCAGCCGAGCGGGCGGCGGCCGAAGCCGCGGCCACGCGCCACAAGGTTCGCATTCCCAAGGCCTATCTCGACCTGATCGACTGGAGCGACCCCGCCGATCCGATACGGCTTCAGGTCATCCCGTCGCCCGATGAACTGGCAGAGCAGGAGGGCGAACTCGACGATCCGATCGCCGACCACGCCTTCAGTCCGGTGCCGAGATTGACGCATCGACATGCCGACCGGGTTTTGCTGTTCCCAACCTATCAATGCGCGGTCTATTGCCGGTTCTGCTTTCGTAAGGAGTCGCTGACGTCGATCGGCCGCGGCTATACGCGCGAAGCTCTCGATGAAGCCTTCGCCTATATCGCGGCCCATCCGGAAATCCGCGAGGTGATCCTGACCGGCGGCGACCCGCTGTCCTTGCCGGACAGGGCGCTGGCGGAAATCCGCGCCCGCGTCGAGGCGATCCAGCATGTGCGGCTGTTGCGCATCCACACCCGCGTGCCCGTCGCGCTGCCGTCGCGCGTCACCGGCGGGCTGGTTCAAGCCTTGCAAGGCCGGCTGATGGTCACGATCGTCACCCATTTCAACCATCCACGCGAAATCACCGAGGCGACCGAGCGGGCCTGCCGCACGTTGCGGCAGGGCGGCTTCGTGCTGCTGAACCAGAGCGTTCTGCTGAAAGGCGTGAACGATACGATCGAGGTGCTGGAAGAGCTGTGCCGCGAGCTGATGTACCGCCTTGGCGTCAAACCCTATTACCTGCACCACGGCGATCTCGCGCGCGGCATGGCGCACCGGCGCACCACGATCGCCGAGGGCCAGGCCCTGGTCAGCGCCTTGCGTGCGCGCCTGTCGGGCATCTGCAATCCCGTCTACGTGCTGGACCTGCCGGATGGCGGAGGGAAAGTGCCGCTCGGCCCGTCCCATCTTGAGGCGCGGGAAGGGGAGACGTGGCGAATACGTGGGCTTGATGGGGCGGTGAGGGGGTATGGAGAGCTGGTTGGGGAGGAGGGGACGCACAGCCGCCGTCAAGCCAGCCTAACTTGGTGACCTGACATGCGGCCCTTGATCACGGAAGCATGCGTTAACTGCTGCTCTATTTGGTGCTTGCGCAATTGCTAAAATGGTGGAAATGTTGGTGCGGGGTAATGGGTTAGGGGAGTTCGTCCCGGCTGTAGCGAGTTCCGGGGCGGCGCAGAAAAATCATGAACTTTCCACAGTTCCTGGTGGGGCTGACCACCACATCGTCCATCGTGGCGATCTCGACTTACTTTGCGACGGGTTCAATCTGGAAGACGCTGGCCTGGACGATCTTGACCTTGATCGTCATGCAGGTTGGATATTTCCTGTTCGTCGTCCGGTTGATCTACGGATCCGGGGCGAAAAGCGCGGCGGCAAATCCGCGGCGTCTGAGGGCTGTGCCGCCGAACCGTCGAGGTCGCGTTCAGCTTAGGTAGTAATGTCCCATATAGATATCATGGTCTAGACAGGACATGTTCGGTTCTGGGAATGTGCATTGGACGTTCCGCTAGTTTAGTCAACTAATATATATCGCCCAACTGATGTCGTCGTTTTTGGGCTAGCGGGAAAACCTGCCTGCTGCTTGTACGACGGTGCCTAAGGCCACATTCTACAACCGGCTGGCAAGCTCGCTTTTGTTGATGTCAGCCTAAATCCGGCCTGGTGTTTTCGATGGACCGTTGAGGCTATAAAGCTGTTCAACCGGGCGGCATCGAGGTGCGCGTCGGCCGGTCGAAGAGGGGATGATGGCCACCGACGGAACGCCAAACGTGATTTTGCTGATCGGCAGCGCCCCCGATGTGGTGCGCTGCGCGGCCTGGCCCAAGCAGGCCTTCGGCTAGATCGTCGCCATCAACAATGCCTGGCGCGTGCGCCCCGACTGGGATTTCCTCGTCCATGCCGGCGATTTCCCGGCGGAGCGGATGCCGCGAGGCGATCCCTTGCAGCAGGCGCAGATCTTCAGCGCCTCGCATTACGTGCCGGCGCAAAACAGCTTTGGCGGCTTCGTCTATGCCGGCGGCACCATGTCGATGACGGCGGCCTACTGGACGATCCACAGCCAGAAGCCGGACGTGCTGGCATTCCTTGGCTGCGACATGATCTACGATCAGCCCGGCAACACGCATTTTTACGGCGTCGGCCGGGCCGACCCTTTGCGCAACGACGTGACGCTGCGCAACCTCGAGGCGAAGTCGGCCCGCCTGCTCATCCATGCGCTCCGGCGCGGCTGCCTCTGCGTCAACCTATCCGATCTGCCGCGCAGCCGCCTGATCTTCCCGCGGCTGACGCTCCACGAACTCGGCGCGCTTTCGCTTTCGCAATTTTCGGAAATGAAGGCCGAGATGCTTGCTGGCCTGCGGCTCGATCAGGCGGAGGAGGCCGACAGGATGGAGGAGGAACTCGGCTATTTCTTCGAGGACGGCATGTACTGGAAGCACCTCGACAAACTCGACGAGAAATTCCTGGCCAATATCGACCGGCTGTGGATGGTGGCGGTGGAGGCGAGCCTGAGCAGTCGGCCGAAGCTGCCGATCTCCCCTACAAGGCGGGAGATCGGCGCGTCGTCCGCTTAGCTTTTGGCCGCCTCGAGCTTGTCCTGCGTCTTCGTCTCGAAATCGCTGGCGTCATGGCGCTCGTGCAGCTGCATCGAAGGCTCGCCGAAGGTGCGGTTGACCATGCGGCCGCGCTTGACCGCCGGCCGCGCGTCGATGGCGTCGGCCCAGCGCTGCACGTTCTTGTACTGCTCCACCTGCAGGAACTCGCCGGAATCGTCGTACATGCGGCCCTTGGCCAGCCCGCCATACCAGGGCCACACCGCAATGTCGGCAATCGTGTAGTCGCTGCCGCCGAGATACTCGCTTTTGGCCAGGCGCCGGTCGAGCACGTCCATCTGCCGCTTGGTTTCCATGGCGAAGCGGTCGATGGCATATTCGATCTTCGTTGGCGCATAGACGTAGAAATGGCCGAAGCCGCCGCCGAGATAGGGCGCCGAGCCCATCTGCCAGAACAGCCATGACAGGGTCTCGGCGCGAGCCGGCTGCTCTGTCGGCAGGAATTCGCTGAATTTTTCGGCGAGATAGAGCAGGATCGAACCGGATTCGAAGATGCGGACAGGCTTTTTCCCGCTGCGGTCCATCATGGCCGGGATCTTGGAGTTGGGGTTGACCTCGACGAAGCCGCTGCCGAACTGGTCGCCATCGTTGATCCGGATAAGCCAGGCGTCGTATTCGGCGCCGCTGTGGCCGAGCGCCAGAAGCTCCTCCAGCATGATCGTCACCTTGACGCCGTTCGGTGTCGCCAGCGAATAAAGCTGCAGCGGATGCTTGCCGACCGGCAGTTGCTTGTCATGTGTCGGGCCGGCGATCGGCCGGTTGATGCTGGCGAAAGCGCCGCCGTTTGCCTTGTTCCAGGTCCAGACTTTTGGCGGCGTATATTGGTCCGTTGCGTAGTCGTTCATTCGGGAGGCCTTTGGAAGGGTTGGGTTGGGAGGATTGGGGAGGACATCAGATATCAACTTGGGTAATGGCGGAGAAATTTGCATAGGGCAGCTTGGGATAGCCGTAGGTACAGATAGGGCTGCCGGCGCTGTTGCAAAACCCCGGCGCGAACGGCGCGGCGCCGCTCCACGCCAAAGCCGGCGCCGCCCCTTGCGCCTGATCACCTGCGCCATACCTATAGCCCATATCGGCCTGCGAACATTGCCAGGAACCAAAGCATGAATATCGAGCCCCTTTTGCAATCCATCGTGGCCGTCCGCGCCACCGTCCCCGAAGACGCCTTCACGGCAGACGCGCTGGGCACCCGCCGCGAGGGCAGCGGCGTGGTCATCCGCGGCGACGGGCTGGTGCTCACCATCGGCTATCTCATCACCGAGGCCGAAGAGGTCTGGCTGGCCGACCAGGACGGGCGCGTGGTTCCCGCCCATGCGCTCGCCTACGACCAGGAATCGGGCTTCGGCCTGGTGCAGGCGCTGGCGCCGCTCGGGCTGCCCGCCATTGCGCTCGGCGATGCGTCCAGGGCGAAGATCGGTGATCCCGTCGTGCTCGCCGACGGCGTCGGCCGCTCCGTGCGGGCGCGGATCGTCACCAAGCAGGAATTCGCCGGCTATTGGGAATATCTGCTCGACGAGGCGATCTTCACGGCGCCTGCTCACCCCTCATGGGGCGGCGCCGGCCTGATCGGCGCGGATGGCAGGCTGCTCGGCATCGGTTCGCTGCGCCTGCAGATGAGCCGCAACGGCGAGGTCGCCGACATCAACATGGTGGTGCCGATCGATCTGCTGCCGCCCATCCTCGACGATCTCCTGACGCGCGGGCAGGTCGCCAGGCCGCCGCGGCCCTGGCTCGGCGCCTTCTCGGCCGAGAGCGACGGCAAGGTCGTGGTGATGAGCGTTGCCGAGGGCGGTCCGGCCGCCCAGGCAGGCCTTCGCCAAGGCGACGTCATCTCGGATGTCCGCGACACGGCGGTCGACGGGCTTGCCGATTTTTATCGCAAGCTTTGGAAGAGCGGCCCGGCGGGTGCCGAGATCCCGCTCCGGGTGCTGCGCGATGGCCGCGAAACCTGGCTGCGCGTCAAGTCCGCCGATCGCAACAGCCTGCTGTGGAAGCCACCTCTGCAGTGAGGCAACCGAAATCTCTCACTCTCCGCACGCGCTGAAGCCAGTGCCCGGGTTCCACTCCGCAAATGGGATGACCTCGCCTTCGACCGATACGGTCGCTTGCCTGGTGCTGCCGTCCGCCAGCTTCTTGCTGCTTTTGCCCTTGCCGGTCAGCACATTGTAGTCACAGTCGCTGGCAACATTGTCGTCCATGTAATCCCAATGCTCGTAGGCAAAACCGGCGACGACGAACGTGCCGTTGCGCCAGGCGAGCGTGAGCGTCTTGTTGATCCGCTCGCTGCCGATCTCCATCGCCGGAATATAGAGCTTGATCGAGCCGTTGGGGAGCGCGGTGAGTTCGGGCTCGGTGTCGGATGTGGCGGGGCCTGGCCGGTCGTAGTTCTTCCATTCACCGTAAATCTGTTCACGCACGACCCCGGCAGGTCTGAGAAAATCGCCGTCGCGGTCCCTGAGGAACAAATGCAGGTCCATGGGATGGCCGGGCTCGGTCTCGACGATCATCGCCAGATCGGCGGCGCCGTCGCCGTTCCAGTCGCCGGTCGCCGCCGCGATGATCTTCTGGGTCTCGATCGGTTCTGCCAGTGCGGCGGCCGGCAGCAGCAGGACCAGACCGAATATTGTCGATCGCATGTAAAATCCTCTGAGCCTGGGCAGGCCTGAGACGCACGCGCTTCTCAGGAGGCCCGGCTCTGCCGCGTCTCGGAACGGCTCGTCTC
>NZ_SUEG01000020.1:34822-39974 GCF_005063415.1 Mesorhizobium sp. | reverse complement strand
CGTTGAGCAGCCGGCAGAGCGAAACCGCTTCACGACGGCTCAGGCCGATCAGCGCGATTTCCGAAAATTGCGCCGGCAGATCGTGAACGATGTCCCACACCATCCAACGGCCGTTCGGCTCCATGACACATTCGTAGCGCAATAATTGTTCCTGCATCCGTCCCCCGGCTTTGCTCACCGGACTGGTACAGTGTCGAGGTAAATGAGTTGTTGCGCCGCGAGAGTATTCCGCGGCTGTCAAAACCAGGCGTTGAATCCCGCAGCCGTGACGCGACGAGCAGCGGCCGGCGCTGGGCCGACGGTGCCGATACTCTCGACAAGGCGGCAGGGCAGGGACGCTTCTGGCGTGATCGGCGGCCGCCGCCAGAATTGGATCAGGCGTTGCGGCTGGCCATATGCGCGTCGAGCTTCCTCCTCGAGGGGCCGTAACGCTTGATGATGGTCGCGGCCTCGCTTTGCGGTATGCCGTATTTGCGGGCAAAGGCAGCGACCTCGTAAGGCTCTTCGCCTGAGACCAGTTTGCGATCCTGCTTGGTCTTGGATTTGTCGTCGGCCATGGCGTCCTCCATCACATCTGGTCGTTATAGGGCTCCTTGGTCCGGCCGACCATCCTGGCCAGTTCGGCAAAGGATGGAACGCCGGTTTCGCCCTGGGTATTGTTGGCCGCCTGCAGCAACCTGAGCGGAAAGCAGACGGCGTCGCGGTTGGACGGCGACATGTCTTCATAGAGACGCTCGTCGCTGGTCATCGCCGCCTCGGCCCGGCGCAACGCGATGTCGACCTCGTCGACCGACAGCAGGCCCTTGTGGACCAGCGCATTGTTGACGGCCGCGATCGCCATCATCAGTCCTTCGAGCTGGAGATTGGCGACGTTCATCGTCTTGCGTCCTTGCCGGGCTTCTTGACCGTGGCTTTGCCGTCTGGCCGGATCGCTGCGCGCGGCGGGTTCTGGCCCTCCGAATGCCGGGTCTTGTCGTCGAAATCGTCAGCCGGCCTGGTCAATCCCATGCCGCCGGGAGGTGGCTTGTTGCCGGCCGCATCCTGCGAGAATTCGTCGGCCGCGTCGGGGCTCGTCTTTGCCGGATATTTCCTCGCTCCGGTCTCGTAGCGGTTCGGGTCGTCGGCCATGTCCTGTGCTCCGGTTGCAATGAGCAGATAACTTTCATGCGGCGGCAGCGGTTCCGTGGCGAAAAACGACGTTGCCGGTGCGCAAGCCTTCGCAATCTGTCGGGTTTCGTGCATTCTTGTGCATGCCAACGATGCTTCGCTCCGACGCGCCGGCAAAATGCTGCTCCTACTGCGGTGGGCGCGACCACGACTACGAGGATTGCCCGAAGCGCAAAAGTGATGCCGAACGGCAGAAGGAGACGCCAGGCAACGCGTACCAACCCGTTGCTGCGGCTGGAGGGGAAATCCGCTAGCCAGCCTGAACCACCCCGCCGGTCGGTCGGCCGGCGCGAAGGTCCTTCCATGTCCAGAGGATTGCAATGCCCCTACTATTGTGGGCAAAAGCAGCACGGGCAATCAGGTGGGGTGGGGCAATGACCGAAACGCAAGGCAATTCAAGTCGTCCGCAGGGCAAGCCGGGGATGGCATCGGGGTCGATCGGTTCCGGCCTGATCGCACTCGTCATCGTGGCGCTCGGCGTCTTTGCGCTGTTTGGATCCTGGTACACGATCGACCAGGGCGACCGCGGCGTGCTCTTGACCAACGGGGCGCTGAGTTCGGTCGTCGATCCCGGACTGCATTTCAAGCTGCCATGGCTACAGCGCGTCGAGAAGATCAGCCTGCGCCAGCAGGTGCTCAAATGGGGCTGCGAGAACCAGAACGATTGCAGCGGCCTGCCGGCCATGCAGGCCTATTCGCGCGACCAGCAGCCGGCCGACATGCGCGTCACCGTCAACTTCCACGTGCCGGCCGCCGAGGTCAGCAACGTCTACACCAATTACGGGTCGATCGAGGCACTGGCCGACCGTGTCATTGCCAGGAAAGCACCGCAGGAGATCAAGACGGTGTTCGGCCAGTACGACGCGGTGTCGGTGATCCAGAACCGGGCGAAGTTCAACAAGGACGTCGCCGAGGCCATCGCGGCGGTAACCGACGGCCCGGTGATGATCGACAGCGTGCAGGTCGAGAACATCGACTTCTCCGACGCCTACGAGCAGGCGGTCGAAGCCAGGATGACGGCGCAGGTCGAGGTGCAGAAGCAGGAACAGAACCTGCAGCAGGAAAAGATCAAGGCCGACATCGCCGTCACCCAGGCCAAGGGCCGCGCCGACAGCATCAAGGCCGAAGCCGAGGCCAGCGCCTACAAGACCAGGGTCGAAGGCGAGGCGACCGCGGAAGCCATCAAGGCCCGCGCCGCGGCACTTGCCAACAATCCGCTGCTGGTCGAACTGACCAAAGCCGAGAAGTGGGACGGAGAGTTGCCGAAGTCGATGATCCCGGGCTCGACAGTGCCGTTCCTCGAACTCAGCACGCCCGCCGCAGCATCGAACTGAGGCGCGGCACCGCGGGCGCAAACCAGATCAGGACCGCCGCGCGGTAGCCGTCCGCGGTGCGGTCAGGGCTGACGCACGGCGCCTCGGGCGATTGCTTGCGTTTGCCTGAGAAAAGCTGCCAGCAGTTCCATTCCCGCCGGCCAGTCGCCGAGACCGCTGTCGCCATTGATGTGGCCAAGCGGTCCGGCGATATGGAGATCGCTGCCCCAGCGCTCGGATTTCGCCCCGACATAGTCCAGCGAGCCGTAGGGATCGTTGGTGCTGGCGACAATCAGCGACGGAAAGCGAAGCCGTTGTTGCGGCGCGTCGGCGAAGGCCCGGGCGGAGGAGGGGAAGGCCGGCGACGCCGGGTCCGGAACCGCGACCAGCAACGCGCCGCTGATCTCGCGGGTGGAGATCCGCTGCCAGTGTACGACCAGCAGACAGCCGAGGCTATGGCCGACGAGCACGGGTGGTGTCTTTGCCAGGCCTACAGCGACGTCCAGCGCAGCCATCCAGTCGTCGAAGTCCGGCGCGTCCCAACTCGCCGGATTGAACCGCTGCATCGCCGGATCCGCCTGCTGCCAATGTGTCTGCCAGTGGGCTTTGCCCGATCCGCCGATGCCCGGCACAATGATGAATTCGGTCATGCGAAGCCCTTCTCTCCTGATGCAGCGCGTGCAATTCTAGGTCTTCTCCCAGGTGGCGGAATGAGAGATCATCGGAAAGCAGCGAAGAAATCCGATGGATTAAAGGCGATCATGCGGAACGGCGATTATCGGCCAAGGTACGATCCCACCGATCTGGCGATCATCGAGATCATGCAGGAGGATGGCCGTATCGGCATCTCCGAGCTTGGCCGCCGCGTCGGGCTGTCGCAGCCCGCCACCTCGGAACGGGTAAAGCGGCTGGAGGAGCGCGGCGTCATCACCGGCTACAAGGCGGTGATCAATTCGGCAGCGCTCGGGCTCGGCACCATGGCGGTCATCCGCCTGCGCACCACGCATGAGCATATCCAGGCCTGCCTGAAGAAGTTCGCCCAGTTGCCCGAGGTGGTCGAGGTGCTGCGGGTGACGGGGGAGGATTGTTTTCTGGTCAAGGTCGTGGTCCCGTCACCGCCCGATCTTGAAAGCATCGTCGACAGCATCGGCCACTACGGCACGGTGACGACAAATGTGGTTCTGCGCGCCGAGCAACCGAAGCGGCTGGGACGCGAATTGATGACCAGGGCCTGACCGGTCTATCGCTTGGTCTGCGTATGCCCGACGGCATTGGCGAACGAGATGCCGCCCTTGATCTCGCGCATCGCCATCGAGGTGATCGTGCGCCGCACGCCGGGCAACCGGCTGAGCTCCTCGCGCAGCATCCTGTCGAGCGCCATCATGTCCACGGTGACGATCTGCAGGAGATAGTCGGCCTCGCCTGTCGTGGCGTGGCAGCGGCGGATCAGCGGATGCTGTTTGACCGCCGCCTCGAAAGCGTCGGACAGCTCGAAATCGATCGACACCTGGATGAAGGCTTCGATGCCGAAGCCGAGCTTGGCCGGGTCGATCCGGGTCGAGTAGCCGCGGATGACGCCGGCGTCCTCAAGCGCCTTGACCCGCTTCCAGCACGGCGTCTTGCTCAAGCCGACCTCATCGGCGAGCGCGGCAAAGGAGATGCGGGCATCGCGTTCGAGCGCCGCGACGATCTTCCGGTCGACCGCGTCCAGCATCATTCGTTCTTCCAATCTGCTTCGGAGACAATTTTCGTCCTTCGTTTCCTGCCAATCGAATAACAGAAAGGGACAATGTTCGGCAAGAAAGCGATTAGACTCGGGGGACCGGGATCCAACAAGCGCCTGCGGCCCGACGGCCGGGGCAAGGAGCATGGCCATGGACAAGCAGGACTATTATGCCCGCATCGAAACGCCCGAGATGCGCGACTATGGCGTCTACCTCAAATGCGACAGGCTGCTCGCCTGCCAGAAGCCACTGGCCGAGATGGTGAATGCCGACGAGCTGCAGTTCCAGATCGTGCATCAGGTCGAGGAGCTGTGGATGAAGCTCATCGCCTACACGCTGGTCGATGTCGTCGATTTCCTGGAAAAGCAGGACACGCATCGGGTCGTCACGCTGATGGGGCGCGTGCACCGGCTGATGCGGCTGATGACGGCGCAGCTCGACCTGCTCGAAACCATGTCGCCCAAGGAATACCAGCAGATCCGGCTGCAGCTCGGCAATGGCAGCGGCCAGGAATCACCGGGCTTCAAGCAGCTGCTGCGCCTGCCGCCCGATCTGTGGCGGGCCTTCAAGGCGTCATATCTCGAGCGCCGCGGCCTCTCAATCGAAGATGTCTACGATACCGGCTACGATCACGGCGACAGCTATGTCGTCGCCGAAGCACTGATCGAGTTCGACGAGCTGTTCCAGAAATTCCGCGCCAACCACCTCTATCTCATCCACCGCACGATCGGGCTCGGCGCGAAATCGCTGAAGGGCCGGCCGGTCGAATTGCTGGAGGCCGGCGCCCACCACCGATTTTTCCCGGAACTCTGGGACATACGCTGGGCGATGACCGACCGCTGGGGCAGCCAGTATGGAACGGTACGGGAGCCGATCAGCCAGCCGGGAGCAAAGGTGGGTTAGTTCCAGACTTGGGTTCCTCGCCCCGCGCGAGGCGGGGGGCGAGGA
>NZ_SUEG01000020.1:0-34812 GCF_005063415.1 Mesorhizobium sp. | reverse complement strand
CGCGCCACCTCTCCCCCACTTCGTGAGGGCGAGGAACCCTGGTCCCGTAATGCCTTCCCGCCCCGCGCTTGTATCTCTCAGGTTTTTCGGGGGTTGATGTCGGGCTTGCGGCTGGTGGTGCGTCCTTGGGGCACAACCATCGCAACTCTTGGGAGGACATCATGACCTTGGAAACCGCTCAATCAACCGTTCAGTCGCCGTGGCAGACCGCGGCAATCCTTATCGCCCGCCTGATCTTCGCCGCCGTCTTCCTGATGGCCGTGATCTTCAAATTCGTCGATATCGGCGCCACCGCCGGCTATATCGCGGCGGCCGGGTTTCCATTCCCGCTGTTCCTGGCCTGGTGCGCAGCCCTGCTCGAGGTCGTCCTCGTTCTATGCTTCCTGACCGGCGCCTTCTTCTCATGGGCAGCACTCGTCGCCGGCGCCTATGTGCTGTTCCTCGGCTTCGCCTTCCACGGGCCGTCGCACTGGGCCGGCAACCAGGCGGAGTTCGGCTTCTTCGTCGATCACTTCACCTTCCTGGCCGGGCTGCTGTTTGCCGCCGTGCATGGGCCGGGCCGCGTCCTGGCGCTGAAGCTTGGCAGGAGGTGATGCCAAAGCTTGCTGCGGCGGTCATCCTCGATCGCTGCGTCACATCTGGTCGTTGTAAGGTTCCTTGATCTGGCCGACCATGCGGGCCAGTTTCGAGAAGGACGGCATGTCCGTCTCCGGCTGACATTGATTGGCCAACTCCAGCAGTCGGATCGGGAAGTTGACGGCATCGCGGCTCGACGCCGACATGCCTTCGGACCTTTCCTCGTTGGTCTCGCTGGCTTCGGCCTTGCGCAATGCGATGTCTATCTCCTCGACGGAGAGCACGCCCTTGCGGACCAGGACCTGATTGATC
This sequence comes from Mesorhizobium sp., assembly GCF_005063415.1. GTDB lineage: Bacteria > Pseudomonadota > Alphaproteobacteria > Rhizobiales > Rhizobiaceae > Mesorhizobium. The sequence continues at coordinate 33,924 of NZ_SUEG01000020.1, read as the reverse complement.
GATGCGATGGCCATCAGCAGGCCTTCAAGTTGCAGATTGGCGACGTTCATGGCTTTGCTCCCATTGGCTAGGGTTCAAACGCGCCAGCGCGCGTTGCGATCCAGTGTGGGACGGCAGGCAGGTCTAGGACCGGTCGGGCGGCGGTGGCTGGGCAGAGTTGTTGGCCAGGCGAGCGTCGATGTCGCTCAGCTTCTGCGCAATAGCCTGGAGAGCCGCCACTGAACCGCGCTGAACGCGCACCAGTCCGCGCGGCGCCACCAAAGCGAGCAGGCGAGGGGTATTCTCACATTTTTTCGCGTCTCAGGTGAATTTTGTTCTTGCTTTGTGCCGGCAGCTATGCTACTAATTTGGGTATGGTGCTAATTGGCTCTAACGACCCGCCCGCCGAGGCGGGTTTTTTGTTTCAGGCCGGTTTGGAGACGATCACGGCGAGCGAGGCGAGCTTTCCGTCACTCAGGCTCCGGATGTAGTTGCGGCGGCGCTGCAGGAATTCCGCGCCCATGACGACCTCATTCGCCTGCTGCTGCGCCGGCGAGGGCACGATGCCGGAATTGGCTCTCTTCAGCGCCAGCTCAACATGTTCGCCGGTTTCGTCGACGATTTCGTCGATGCGAAATCCGGCATCGGCAAACAGGGTTTTCAAGGTTTCCCGATCGGCGAGGTGACTGGTCGCCGCAGAAACCGCCCAGGGCATCGGATAGTATGGCTCGCCCCCGGTGAGCACGGCCTCGGTCCAGATCAGCCTGCCTCGCGGTTTCAGCACGCGCCAGGCCTCGTCGATGACCGCGGCCTTATTCTCGATGTTCATGCCGACATAGAAGCAGATCGCCGCATCGAAGGTGCTGTCGCCAAAAGGCAATTTCGTCGCGTCGGCCTGATGGAAGCGAACCTTGTCAGCCAGTCCGCTGAGTGCGGTCAGTCGGCTCGACGCGGCGACAAAGGCTGGTGTCAGGTCGATGCCGTCGACCTGGCAGCCATAGGTCGAGGCCAGAAACCTTGCCGGTCCGCCAATGCCGCTGCCGATATCCAGGATCCGATCTGTCGGCGAAGGAGCAAGACGGGCCGCATGCTCCCGCGTGGCGATCAGTTCGCGGCCATGGAGCTGATCGAACGGATAGAGTTGCGCGGCCGCGAGTTTGCCGGCCGGGTCGGCGTCCGGGATCGCGGCCAATATGCGATCGACGATGCCGTCGCTGCCGTAGTGACTGGTGACATTGCCCATGACGCGTTCCCCTCAAGCGCAACCACAATCCCATCAACGCAAGTCACACGCAATGCCCCGCCTTTTTCGCCCCTCCTTCCAGCCGTTCACCGACGAAGGGTGCGAGGTCGTCAGTGCATTTTCTTCCACAGCGCCACATTTTGTTCTTGCTTTGTGCCGGCAGCTATGCTACTAATTTGGGTATGGTGCTAATTGGCTCCAACGACCCGCCCGCCGAGGCGGGTTTTTTGTTTCAGGCTCCCTTTTCGACCCAAACGCTACGTGAGCTGCCTTCTGTGAAGTCAGCGGGACAGCGCCCCCCTCTGTCCTGCCGGACATCTCCCCCTCTAGTGGGGAGATTGGCGGTCACGACTGCTTTCGCCAATCTCCAACGTTGCAGAAATGAACGCAGGGCCGAAGCTGCCAATCTCCTCCCTGGAGGGGGAGATGTCCGGCAGGACAGAGGGGGGCGCGACGGAACACGACCCATGCCGGCGTAATGCAGCGACGACGGCCTCACGACGTCACTCCCGGCAGCTTTACCGCGTTTGCCGCTTCCACCGCCGCGCCGCTGCGTACCATGGCGATCGCCTTCTCCATGTCGGGGTGGAAGTGCCGGTCGTTGTCGAGATGCGGCACCTCTGTCCTGACCAGCCGGCGCACCGCCTCCAGTGCCGCGCTCGAGGCCAGCGGTGCATGGAAATCGCAACCTTGTGTGGCGGCCAGCAATTCGATGCCGATGACGGCCGTCGCATTCTCGACCATGCCGATCAGCCGGCGCGCCCCATGCGCCGCCATCGAGACGTGGTCTTCCTGGTTGGCCGAGGTCGGGATCGAATCGACGCTGGCCGGATAGGCTTTTTGCTTGTTTTCAGAAACCAGTGCTGCCGCCGTGACCTGAGGGATCATGAAACCGGAATTCAAACCCGGCTTGGGCGTGAGAAAGGCCGGCATGCCCGACAGCGCCGGATCGACCAGCATGGCGATGCGCCGTTCCGACAGCGAGCCGATCTCGCAGACGGCGAGCGCGATCATGTCGGCGGCGAACGCCACCGGCTCGGCGTGGAAATTGCCGCCCGAAAGTGCTGAGTCATCCTCGGCAAAGATCAGCGGATTATCGGTGACGCCGTTGGCCTCGGTGGCGAGCATGTCGGCGGCCTTGCGAAGCACGTCGAGTGCGGCGCCCATTACCTGCGGCTGGCAGCGCAAGCAATACGGATCCTGCACGCGCTCATCGCCGACGCGGTGCGATTCACGGATGGCGCTGCCGGCCATCAAATTGCGCAACGCCTCGGCCGTCTCGATCTGGCCGCGATGCTTCCGGAGCAGATGGATGCGTGGATCGAACGGCGCGTCGGAGCCCTTGGCGGCATCGGTCGACAGCGCGCCGGCGACCAGTGCCGACTGGTAGAGCACTTCCGCCTCGAACAAAGCGGCAAGCGCATAGGCGGTCGAAAACTGGGTGCCGTTGAGCAGCGCCAGGCCTTCCTTGGCGCCCAATGTCACCGGCTCCAGGCCGTGCGAAACAAAGGCGACCTTGGCGGGAAAGCGGCCATGTGGGGTGAAACATTCGCCGACGCCGATCATCACCGCGGTCATGTGCGACAGCGGCGCGAGGTCGCCGGAAGCTCCAACCGAGCCCTGCGCCGGCACCACGGGAATGACGTTGTTGGCCAGCATCGCTTCCAACAGTTCGATCGTCCGCGGCCGCACGCCGGAGGCGCCCTGGGCCAGGCTGGCCAGCTTCAGCGCCATCATCAGCCGGCAAATTGCCAGCGGCATCGGCTCGCCGACGCCCGCGGCATGCGACAGCACGATGTTTCGCTGCAGCGTCTCGAGGTCGGCGGCGGGGATGCGAACGCTGGCCAGCTTGCCGAAGCCGGTGTTGATGCCATAGACCGGCTCGCCCTTGGCAACGATCCTGGCGACGGCCTCGGCGCTGGCCTTGATCTTCGGGCGGCAGGCATCGTCGAGCCTCAGTGCGGCGCCGCGATAGATAGCGCGCCAATCGGCCAGCGCCGCATTGCCTGGCCTTAGCTTGAGTTCAGTCATTGTCCCCTCCAGATGCGGGCATGCAGCGGATTGAAGCCCATGCGGTAGACGAGCTCGGCCGGGCGCTCGACGTTCCAGATCGCCAGATCGGCGGATTTTCCGGCCTCCAGCGTACCGGTCTGTCCAAGCAGCCCGAGCGCGCGGGCGGCTTCGCGCGTAACGCCGGCAAGGCATTCATCGACGGTCAGGCCGAACAACGTCGCGGCCATGTTCATGGTCAGCAGCAGCGAGGTCAGCGGCGACGTGCCGGGATTGTTGTCGGTAGCAACGGCCATCCTGACGCCATGCTGGCGAAACAGGGTGATCGGCGGCTTCTTGGTCTCGCGGATGAAGTAGTAGGCGCCGGGCAAGATGGTCGCCATGGTTCCGGCCTTCGCCATCGCCGCCGCACCCGCCTCGTCGGTATATTCGAGGTGGTCGGCTGATAGCGCACCATAGCGCGCCGCAAGTTCGGCGCCGTGCAGATTGGACAGCTGGTCCGCATGGAGCTTGACCGGCAGCCCCGCCGCCTTCGCGGCATCGAACACGCGGGCAATCTGCTCGGGCCAAAAGGCAATGCCTTCGCAAAAACCGTCGACGGCATCGGCCAGGCCATCGGCAGCGACGGCCGGCAAAATCTCGTTGGCGACAAGATCGATAAAGGCGTCCTTGTCACCTTTTGCTTCTGGAGGCAGCGCATGAGCGCCGAGGAAAGTGGTTCTGACCGTCACCGGCCGCTCGCCGCCCAGCCGTCGCGAGGCGCGCAGCGACTTCTTCTCGTTTTCGAGGTCGAGGCCGTAGCCGGATTTGATCTCGACGGTGGTGACGCCTTCGGCGATCAGCGCGTCGAGGCGCGGCAGCGACTGGGCGACCAGTTCGTCCTCGCTCGCGGCGCGCAATGCCGTGACCGAGGAAACGATGCCGCCGCCGGCCTTGGCAACCTCCTCATAGGTGGCGCCGGCCAGCCGCATCTCGAATTCATTGGCACGGTTGCCGGCATGGACCAGATGGGTGTGGCAGTCGATAAGGCCAGGCGTGATCCAGCGGCCTTCGCAGTCGGTCGCCTCGGCGCCTTTGCTAAGTGCTGCCGGCATGTCGGCTTCCGGCCCGGCATAGATGATCCGGCCATTGCGCACGGCGATTGCACCGTGCTCGACGACGCCTGACCCGGCGCTGCTTTCGGCCATGGTCGCGAGCCGCGCATTGCGCCAGAGGCGAAGCTCCCCTGCCCGGCTTTTGCTCTGTGCAGCCATGATCTTTTCCGTTTCAATCGGTGGCGATTATGTATATACATATCAAAAGGCACTGCAAGCGCTATCATCGCATGGCAGGCCGGGATTTGGAGAAAAACGTGACGGCAATCTTTGCGGAACAGGCGCTTCTGCCCGACGGCTGGCACAGCAATGTGCGGATCGTTATCTCCGACGGCAGGATCGCCACGGTCGAGGCGAATACCTCGCCTCTGCCTGGCGACGAGCGCCATGCCATCCTCTTGCCCGCCATGCCGAACCTGCACAGCCACGCCTTCCAGCGCGGCATGGCCGGCCTTGCCGAATTGCGCGGGCCTTCCGCCGACAGTTTCTGGAGCTGGCGCGAGGTGATGTACCGCGTCGCGCTAGCGATGACGCCGGACCAGGTCGAGGCGGTCGCGGCCCAGCTCTATGTCGAGATGCTGGAGGCCGGGTTCTCGCGCGTCGGCGAGTTTCATTATTTACACCACGACCGCGACGGCCGGCCCTATGCCAATATCGCCGAGATGGCGGAGCGCATCGTTGGTGCAGCGTCCGAGACAGGCATCGGGCTGACTTTGCTGCCGGTGTTCTACGCGCATTCCTCTTTCGGCGGCGCTGCGCCAAATGAAGGCCAGCGCCGGTTCATCAACGATGTGAACCAGTTCTCGCGGCTTGTTGAGAAAAGCCGCGAATCCCTTCGCACCTTGAATCAAGGCGTCCTTGGCATTGCCCCGCACAGCCTGCGTGCCGTGACACCCGAGGAACTGGAAAACATCACGGTCATGGCGCCGGAGGGGCCGATCCACATCCATATCGCCGAGCAGATGAAGGAAGTCGAGGACTGCCTTGCCTGGTCCGGCGCGCGGCCGGTCGAATGGCTGCTTGCCAATGCCAAGTTCGACCGGCGCTGGTGCCTGATCCACGCCACCCACATGACCGACACCGAGACGGTGCAAATGGCGAAAAGCGGCGCCGTTGCCGGCCTCTGCCCGATCACTGAGGCCAATCTCGGCGACGGCACCTTTGCCGCGCCCCTGTTCATGCGGCATGGCGGCTGCTTCGGCATCGGCTCGGATTCAAACGTACTGATCGGCCTGCCGGACGAGTTGCGGCAACTCGAATATTCACAGCGCCTCGCTCACCGCGCCCGCAACGTGTTGGCGGTGGCCGGCGGCTCGACCGGCCGTGCTTTGTTCGATGCAGCGCTCGATGGTGGCAGTGCCGCGCTGGGCGCCGGCCCCTCGCGGATCGCCGCGGGTGCCTCGGCCGATTTCGTCTCGCTCGACGGCAGGCATCCATCGCTGGCCGGCAAGACGGGCGATGCAATCCTTGACGCCTGGATTTTTGCCAACGGCACCAAGGTCGATTGCGTCTGGGTGCATGGCAGGAAACTGGTCAGCGACGGCCAGCATGCCAGGCGCGATGCTATTGCCGAGCGGTTCCGCAAGGTGATGACGGTGCTTTCGGCATGAGCACGATCGAGACAATAAGCGCGGATCCTGGAAGCGCGGACGGCGGCGAGGCGCTTTCGCTGCACCAGCGCATCCTGTCGGACATCAGCGAACGGATCCTGTCCGGCGCCTGGGCGCCCGGCCACCGCATTCCGTTCGAGCATGAACTGACGGCCGAATACAATTGTTCGCGCATGACGGTGAACAAGGCGCTGTCGCAGCTAGCCAAGGCCGGGCTAATCGAGCGCCGGCGTCGTTCGGGCAGCTTTGTCCGCCGGCCGCAATCGCAGGCGGCCGTTCTCGAAATCCACGACATCCGGATCGAGGTCGAGGCGCTTGGCCTGCCTTACCGCTATGAGCGCGTGGCGCGAAACAGAAGACGCAGCAGCGCCGACGACCGCACCCTGCTGGAACTCGACGTCGCTGGGCCGGTGCTGGTGCTGGAATGCCGGCATTTCGCCGGCAAGCGGCCATTCGCCCACGAGCAGCGGCTGATCAACCTGGCTGCCGTGCCGGAGGCCGCCGAAGAGGCGTTTTTCGACACGGCGCCCGGTCCGTGGCTGATCGGCCGTGTGCCATGGAGTGCGGCCGAGCATCGCATCCGTGCGGTTGCCGCCGAAAGGCATATCGCGGCGGCGCTCGACATCGGGACGGGCGCGCCGTGCCTGGTGATCGAGCGGCGGACATGGAGCGCGGAGCACCCCGTCACCCATGTCCGGTTCACCTATGCGTCAGAGAACCACACGCTGGTGGCGCGGTTCACGCCGTCGCAGGGGTAAGCTCCTGACCCTCCCCATTGAGGGGAGGGTCGCGGAGCAAATTGCCGCATGGCGGCATTTTGTGACGCGGGGTGGGGTCAGAGCAACCTCGCCGACCCCACCCCGTCTCGCAGTCTCCGCTTCGCTTCGACTACTCGCCGACCCTCCCCTCGAGGGGGAGGGTTAGAGCCGCATTCTCAAATCGCCGCTGTAACAATAATCTCGACCAGATATTCCGGTCCGGCAAGTTTCGCTTCGCCGGTGGCGCGGGCCGGCGTGTGGCCTTGCGGTATCCACTTGTCCCACTCCGCGTTCATCTCGGCGAAGGTGCTCATGTCGGCCAGCCAGATGATCGCCTGCAGAATCGTGCTCTTGTCGGTGCCGGCCTTGGCCAGTAATTCGTCGATCGCCGCCAGAATGTCCCTTGTCTGGGCGCCGACGTTTCCGCCCGGCTTGCCGACCTGACCGGCCAGATAGACGGTGTTGCCGTGGATGACGATCTGGCTCATGCGCGGGCCCACATCGATGCGACGAATGCTCATTGGATATTCCTTCTCCTCTTGTCAGCTGCGCCTGTTTAGGGGCGGGGTTCGCCGGGAGCAAGGTCGCTCGAGCGGAACTTCTTGAGCCAAGCCAAAGCACACAACATGACGGCCCGGCCGCAATTCCGCCCGATTGGCTTGTTGACTAATGTAATAACATCACATATCGAATCCGCCCCTGCAGCACCGATCGTCGCCCCATGGATCGTCACATGAGCCAAACCTGCCTGACCTTCCGCGACCTGACGCTGGGCTACAACAGCCACCCGGCGGTCCACCACCTCGACGGTACGATCCGCAAGGGATCGTTGACGGCGGTCGTCGGCGCCAACGGCTCCGGCAAGTCGACGCTGATGAAGGGCATTGTCGGCGTCCTGAAGCCGATGGCCGGCGCGGTGATCCGGGCGCCGGGCGTGCGCGCCGCCTACCTGCCGCAGCAATCGGAACTGGACCGCTCCTTTCCGGCCCGGGTCGTCGACCTAGTTTCGCTTGGCTTATGGCCGCGGCGCGGCATGCTCGGCCGCTATACAAGGGAAGATCGCGACTCGGTCAGCAAGGCGCTGATGGCCGTCGGCCTCGGCGGTTTCGAGAAGCGGCCGATCGACACGTTGTCGGGCGGCCAGCTGCAGCGCACCCTGTTTGCCCGCGTGCTGTTGCAGGATGCCGAGCTCATCCTGCTCGACGAGCCGTTCAACGCGGTCGACACGAAGACCGTCGGCGACCTGATCGCGCTGATCAAACGCTGGCATGGCGAGGAGCGCACCATCATGGTGGTCGTCCATGATCTCGATCTGGTGCGGCAGAATTTCCCCGAAACACTGCTGCTGGCGCGCCAGCCGGTCGCCTGGGGCGAGACCAGGGAGACGCTGCGGCCGGAGAATCTGTTGCGTGCGCGCCGCTTCCACGAAGCCTGGGAGGACAACGCGCCGTGGTGTGAGCCCGGCGAGCATGATCACGAGCACAGTGGCCACGAGCACTTGCACGACCACGACCATCATCACGGCTCCGGGCCGAGGGCGGCATGATGGACGTGCTTTACGGTCTTTTCGTCGCTCCTTTCGCCGACTACGCCTTCATGCAGCGGGCGCTCGCCGGTTCGATGATGCTGTCGCTCGGCGCCTGCCCGGTCGGCGTGTTCCTGATGCTGCGGCGCATGAGCCTGTCCGGCGACGCGATGGCCCATGCCATCCTGCCGGGTGCTGCCGCCGGCTTCCTGTTCTATGGCCTAGAGATCCTGCCGATGACCGTCGGCGGGCTGATCGCCGGCATCATCGTGGCGCTCGGCGCCGGCGCCGTCTCGCGCTTCACCATCCAGCGCGAGGACGCCTCGATGGCGGCCTTCTATCTGATTTCGCTGGCGATCGGCGTGCTTATGGTGTCGATCCGCGGCTCCAGCGTCGATCTCATGCATGTGCTGTTCGGTACCGTACTGGCGCTCAACAACGAGGCGCTGACGCTGATCGGCGGCATCGTCGTGGTGACGCTGGTCAGCCTCGCCATCTTCTGGCGGGCGCTGGTCGCCGAATGCCTCGACCCCTTGTTCCTGCGCTCGGTCAGCCGGATGGGCAGCCCGGTGCATTTCATCTTTCTCGGCCTTGTCGTGCTCAATCTCGTCGGTGGTTTCCAGGCGCTCGGCACCTTGCTGTCGGTCGGGCTGATGATGCTGCCGGCGGCCGCCGCCCGTTTCTGGACCTCGCGCGTCGAGCCGATGTGCGTGCTGGCCACAGTGATCGGCTTTGCCTCCTGCATTGCCGGGCTGCTGTTGTCCTACCATGCGTCATTGCCCTCCGGCCCGGCCATCATCCTGTCCGCCGGCGTCGTCTATTTCGCTTCGATCCTGTTCGGCACGCGCGGCATCCTGCGAGCCCGCATCGTCCATCACCGCCACAGAACTGCCTGATCCCTACCCCGATCCCCAACTAGGAGACCTGTCCATGCTGAAATCGATCCGCGCCGCTTTGGCAGTGAGCGTTATAACATTAACGGCCCTTGGCGCGTCGTCGGCCTTTGCTGAGCCGTTGAAAGTGGTCGCCAGCTTCACGATCATCGCCGATTTCGCCAAAAATATCGGCGGCGACCGCATCGATCTGACCACCATCGTCGGGCCGGACGGCGACGCCCACGTCTACGAGCCGAGCCCCGCCGATGCGGTGGCGATGGCCAAGGCCGACATCGTGCTGGTCAACGGCCTGCATTTCGAAGGTTTTCTGCAGCGCCTGGTCGACGCCAGCGCCACCAAGGCTTCGATTGCCGTGCTGACCAAGGGGGTCACGCCGATCAATTTCAAACCTGAATTCGCCGAGGCCGATGCCGCCGAAGGCGCGGAAACCGATGGCGGCAAGACGGTCACCGATCCGCATGCCTTTCAGTCGATCGCCAATGCCAGGATCTATGTGAAGAACATCGCCGACGCGTTCTGCACGGCCGACGCTGCGGGTTGCGACAGCTACAAGGCCAATGCAGCCGCCTATACGCAAAAGCTCGATGCACTCGAGGGCGAAGTGCAGGCGGCGATCCAGTCGATCCCGCAAGACAAGCGCGTCGTCATTACCTCACACGACGCCTTCGGCTATTTCGAGAAGGCCTACGGCTTGACGTTCCTGGCCCCGGAAGGCGTGTCGACCGAGTCGGAGCCTTCCGCCGCCGACGTCGCCAAGCTGGTCAGCCAGGTGAAACAGGACAAGGCGGCGGCGATCTTCGTCGAGAACATCACCAACCCGCGGCTGATCGAGCAGATCGCCAGCGAGACCGGCATCAAGGTGGGCGGCACGCTCTATTCCGATGCGCTGTCGCAGCCCGACGGCCCGGCCGCGACCTATATCGACCTGATGCACAACAACATCGCGCAGATCAAAGGCGCGATCCTCGGCAGCTGAGCCGACCGATCCGGTTCATCCAGCCGGGCTGGCGCATGATGCGTCCTGGCGACGTGCGGCGTTAGCCCGGCTGGATTTCTGGCGTCGAAATCTCTATCTGCGCGGATGGATTTCTTTTCGCGCGGATTGCCGACCGGGTCAGGGAGTGGCAAGACTACCGCTAACCAGATTGCGAGGACCCCAGCCATGGAATACCGTCAGATCAGCGAGGACTATTCGGTTTCGGGTCAGATCCAGCCCGAGGATGTCGCGACCATCAAGGCCGCCGGCTTCAAGAGCGTGATCTGCAACCGGCCGGACGACGAGCAGCCGGGACAGCCATCGGCCGACACCGTCAAGGCGGCGGTCGAGGGCGCCGGGCTCGCCTTCCGCTACATCCCGGTCATCAGCGGCCAGATCACGGCCGAGAATGTCGATGACCAGGCCGAGGCACTCGACGAACTCGAAGGCCCGGTCTTCGCCTATTGCCGATCCGGCGCCCGCTGCACGAACCTCTATGGGTTGATCCAGCAGCAAAAGGGCTGAGAGGCGTTCCGGTGATTAGTGACGCCGCCGTCTGGCTATGACCCGCCGCAGCCAGAAGAAAGCGACAAACAAAGCGACATATAGCGCAAGATCGACGAGCGGAATCGTAGCGATCAAAAGTACGATGAAGCCCGCAAGACAAGTCGGAAAGCCGACACCGCACCACCAGCGCGCCTTCGGATGAGTGAGTTCGACCCAGCCATAGGGCCACGAAGGCCAGGGATTAATAATGCGCAAGTCCCAAGCCTTCGGTTCATAGGCGGCGTGGATCAGACTGCAAATCGTGAACGGCACAAACCCCACTAAAAACAAGACGATGCCGGCGAGCTGAAAGTTCGACATGGTTCACACTCAAATCGGCAGCGCGCCGGTTTCCTTTAGCGTTTCCAGCACGATCGCCGTCTTCACATGCTGCACCGATTCATGCGGCAGAAGCACGCTATTGACGAATTCCGACAGAGACTTCAGGTCGGGCGTCACGACTTTCAATATATAATCCATCTCGCCGGTCAGCGCGTGCGCTTCCTGCACCTGCGGCAGCCGCGCCACTAGTTCGCCGAAACGCCGCGCATTGTCGCGGTTGTGGGTGGCGAGCGTCACCGAAATGACGTTGACCAGGGAAAAGCCGAGCTTGTCGCGGTCGAGCACCGCCCGGTAGCCCTTGATATAACCGTCCTCCTCCAGCCGCTGGCGACGGCGCGAGCATTGCGACGCTGACAGGTTCACCCGTTCCGACAAATCGTTGTTGGTCAGCCGTGCATCACCCTGCAGCAGAGCCATTATCTTGCGGTCAAACTGGTCGATGCGCGCTTCATCCATGGATTTCGGCTCCGCACTGCACAACTCGCGCATGACCAGACCATTTCAAGCGTTTGAATGCAAGCAATTTGCACCCGCTCCGCGCTATGATTGCGCTCAGATACGGCCGACGCGGCCAATGCCAGATTTTCGGGCCAGATTTCGGAGCAATGCCATGGGTCCCTTCCCGCACGACGCACCGCCCGCCAAGATCAGCAAAACCAATCCCGCCGGCACCGACGGCTTCGAATTCGTCGAATTCGCGCATGCCGAGCCGGAAAAGCTCGCCGAGCTTTTCACCCGCATGGGCTACGTGCCGGTGGCCAAGCACCGCAGCAAGGACATCACTGTCTGGCGGCAGGGCGACATCAACTATGTCGTCAATGCCGAACCCGGCTCGCATGCGATGAAATTCGTCGACAAGCACGGGCCTTGCGCGGCCTCGATGGCATGGCGGGTGGTCGATGCCAGGCACGCCTTCGATCACGCTATGGCCAAGGGCGCGACGCCCTATAAAGGCAACGACAAGACGCTCGACGTGCCGGCGATCGTCGGCATCGGTGGCTCGCTGCTCTATTTCATCGAAACGTACGGCGAGAAGGGCTCGGCCTATGACGCCGAGTTCGACTGGCTCAGCGAGCGCGATCCCAGGCCGGAAGGCGTCGGCTTCTATTATCTCGACCACCTGACCCACAATGTCTATCGCGGCCAGATGGACAAATGGTGGGATTTCTACCGCGACCTGTTCGGCTTCAAGCAGATCCATTTCTTCGACATAGACGGCAAGATCACCGGCCTGGTCAGCCGCGCCATCACCTCGCCCTGCGGCAAGATCCGCATCCCGCTGAACGAGTCCAAGGACGAGACCAGCCAGATCGCCGAATATCTGAAGAAGTACAATGGCGAGGGCATCCAGCACATCGCCGTCGGCACCGGCGATATTTACGGCGCCACCGACAGGCTGGCCGCCAACGGCCTGAAGTTCATGCCGGGTCCGCCGGAGACCTATTACGACATGTCTTATGCCCGCGTGAACGGTCATGAAGAGCCGATCGAGCGCATGAAGAAGCACGGTATCCTGATCGACGGCGAAGGCGTCGTCGACGGCGGCACGACCAAGATCCTGCTGCAGATTTTTTCAAAGACCGTGATCGGGCCGATCTTCTTCGAGTTCATCCAGAGGAAGGGCGACGAAGGTTTTGGCGAGGGCAATTTCCGCGCCTTGTTCGAGTCGATCGAGCAGGACCAGATCAAGCGCGGTGTGCTGAAGGTGCAGGCGGCGGAGTAAGGCTGCACCGGACTTCTTGCGATTCGGTCAGTAGTAGCTCAGACTTTGGCCATGAACATTGCAATCGCAGAGGTGAAGGCAATACTGTCGGAACTCGTCAGCCGCGCGGAAGCTGGCGAAGAGATTGTGATTACCCGTCGCGGCAAGGTCGCGGTGCGCCTCGTGCCACCCGCCATGCCCGAGTCCCTCCCTCGTATCGGCGCAATGAAAGGCAAAATCAGGATTGCAGACGATTTTGACAAACTCGGTCCCGAATGGGACGAGTACGCCAAATGACGCCGTCACAGGCAAACGTCTATTTGGCGAGGCCGGCGGCTTTGCGCAGAATCTCGTTGATCCGGCTCTGCCAGCCGGGGCCGCCGGCACGAAAGCGGGCGACCACGTCACTGTCGAGCCGGAGCGTTACCTGCTTCTTCGGATTGTCGAGTGCCGGCCGACCGCGCGAACGGCGAATGCTTTCGGCAAGCTCAGGGAACGCTTCGGCGAAAGGGTGAGCGGTTCGAAAATCCTCCTCTGTCCATTCCGGATTCTCCGAAACGGCTTCCCAGTCTTCTTTGCTGTAGCCGCGACCAGCTTCGAATTCGGTGCGCACCTTACGCTTTGCCATTGAACAATCTCCTTTCCGCGGGACTTGCCGGGCGCATCGAAATTATCGAGATGCCCTCGGAACCGAGTGTGGCAAACACCACGACAACGATGCCATCGACGATCCGGCCAATTGCCATGAGACGACCGGCTTTGGCTGTGCGGATTGTCGACGCAAGAAAAAACTCGTCATCAAGCGCGGCAAAATCCAAGCCGTGCTTGTCAATGTTGGCCAACCGTTTTGGTTCGTCCTAAACGATCTTCATCGAGAATTTATGTACCTACAATAATTAAGTCAAGAATTTTCGTAACTACAATTAATTGTCGCCTTCGATCGCCAGCCGCTCGACTTCGGCTTTCCTCAACTTCAAATCGTAATCGAGGAAGAACTCGTCGAGTTGCGGCGGTTTCACCGAGGTGCCGGACAGCATCGCGTGCACCTGGCCGCGATGATGGATGTCGTGGATGAAGAGATGGGCGAGCAAATCGCCGATCCGTTCCGGTATCATGCCGTCCTCGCGCCGGTCGGTGAGGACGCGGCGCTCGATATCGTCCGGCGACAGGCGGTCGCAAAAAGCGATCAGCCGCCGGTCGGCCTCCGTCCGCGCGCCAAAGAGCGCGTCCGCTTCGTCGAAGAGCAAGAACTCATCGTAAGCGGCGGCGCCGAGGCCGCTCTCTTCGAGAAAGTCGAGATAGAGGTGATCGACCGCCAGAATGTGGTTCAACGTTGCCTTGATCGACGGGAAGAAGCTGGTTCGCTCGGCTTCGAATTCACCAGGCTTAAGCTGCAGTACGGCGCCATAAAGCCGGTCGTTCGACCAGAGATTGTTGCGCGCCATGCGGCGGAAATGGTTCAGCAGGTCCATGACTTCACGGCGCGACCCGGAATAGCGACACACCCGCCCATAGAAGCGCAAACCCAGCCAAAACAATCAGCAGCAGCCCGATCATGCGCCGCCGCATGCCTTGCGTTTCCTGGTCACGCGCGACGTTCGTGTTGGTGACGGTGTGAAACATCATCGCCTTGCGCGGAAAGCCGCTGCGGTTGGTCAGGCCGGGCGAGCGCGCCTCGATGCGATAGCTCAGCCGGATCGCCTGGATGAAGATCGCCAGCATGACAAGGGTCCAGACACCGCACAGCAAATAGAATGTCTCGCCCGTCATTCTCTTGCCGCCTCGTATTTCTCGACCTTCTGCTCGATGGCGCCGAAGATCGAATGCCCGCCCCTGTCCTTCATCTCGATGCGTACCATGTCGCCGAAGCGCAGGAACGGCGTTTTCGGTTCGCCGGCTTCGATGGTCTCGATCATACGCAACTCGGCGATGCAGGAATAGCCGGCGCCGCCCGCCGAGACAGGCTTGCCCGGTCCGCCGTCGAGCTTGTTGGAGACGGTGCCCGAACCGACGATGGTGCCGGCAGCCAGTGGCCGCGTCCTGGCGGCATGAACAATCAACGCCGGAAAGTCGAAGGTCATGTCGATGCCGGCGTTCGCCCGGCCGAACGGTTTGCCGTTGAGATCGACCAGCAGCGGCAGGCTGACCTTGCCACCGTCCCAGTTATCGCCCAGTTCGTCCGGCGTCACCGCAACCGGCGAAAAGGCCGATGATGGTTTTGACTGGTAGAAGCCGAACCCCTTGGCGAGTTCGGGTCCGGTCAGGCTGCGCAGCGTCACGTCGTTGACCAGCATGACCAGCCGGATCGATGCCCGCGCCTCTTCGAGGCTTGCGCCCATCGGCACGTCGTCGACGATGACGGCGACCTCACCCTCCATGTCGATGCCAAGTGTCTCGTCGACCATGCGGATCGGATCGCGCGGTGCGAGGAAAGCGTCCGAGCCGCCCTGGTAGATCAGCGGATCGCTCCAGAAGCTTGCCGGCATCTCGGCGCCGCGCGCCTTTCGAACCAGCTCGACATGGTTCACATAGGCCGAGCCGTCGGCCCATTGGTAGGCACGCGGCAGCGGCGAATGGGCGTCGTGCTCGTGAAAGCGGGCCGATGGCACCGCGTTGTTCTCCAGCGATTCGGCCATGGCAGCGAGATGCGGCGCGATGCGACGCCAGTCATCGAGCGCCGCCTGAAGCGTCGGCACCAGGAACGACGCATCGGTAAATCGCGTCAGGTCGCGCGACACGACGACGAGCTTTCCGTCGCGCGTCCCGTCCTTCAATGTGGCAAGCTTCATGCGGTTTCCTCTCCTGGCGCAGCTTTGGTGCTGCTTTGATTTTTTGTTCTACGCCTGACCTCATCCGAAAACCGGTTTCCACTTTTCGGGATCATGCTCCAGCCCCACAACAAGGCCGTCGCGGGCGATCGTCAAGTCGCCGGCCCATGTTTTCCTGACGGCGGCAATCCAGTCGGCCTCGCCAATTTCCGGATCGTCGGCGGGAATGAGGTGGTTGAGGACCAGTCTTTTGACGCCTGCATCACTGGCGATGCGGCCCGCCTCTTCGGCAAAACTATGGCTGGCAAGCAGGTGTTCTCTCAGTCTTGCACCGTTGCCGGTCTTCGCAACCAGCCGCTCGATACCCTCTTCCAGCATGGCCTCGTGGACCAGTATGTCGGCGCCCTCGGCGAAATCCGACAATGGCGAAAAGAACGCCGTATCGGACGAGAAGACGATGCTTTGCCGGGCTAGATCGAAGCGCAGCGCAAAGCAGTCCGTCACCGGCGGGTGGTCGACGCGCAAGGCCGATATTTTGAGACCGCGCTCTTCGGCCACCTGGCCCTCACCAAATTCGACGATCGACACCAGGTCGCGGATATCGGGCCGGCCTTCATCGGCGATGCGGATCTCGATGTCGAACTCCATCGCCTGGCAGAAGCGCTGCCAATAGTAGCCGATGCCGGGCGGGCCGAACAAAGTGACGGGCGCAGCCAGGCCGGCCGTCCAGGCGGTGTGGATGAGAGGTCCGAGTTCCAGCACATGGTCGGAGTGCAAATGCGTGATGAAGATCAGGTCGAGCGCCTTCAGGCTGATGCCGGCATCGGTCAACCCACGCGTTACGCCCAGCCCGCAATCGACGACGATGGTGCGACCGCCAATCTCCAGCAGCGACGAACTCGGCCACGGTCCGCCCGGCCGGAGCGCCGGACCACCCTTCGAGCCTAGAAGCACCAGACGATCCGTCATGCGACGGCGCTCAAGACCAGTCGCCCTCGGGCGTGCCGTTGAAGCGTTTCTTCAGATCGGCCCAGCAGTCGATATAATTGTCCTGCCGGGTTTCGAGTTCGGCGCCATAGCGGGTCACCATCTGCGGAAAGCGTGTCTCGAACATGAAGGCCATGGTGTTGTCGAGCTTGACCGGTTTCAGCTCCGCGCGCGAGGCCTTTTCGAAGCCAGACGCATCGGGTCCGTGAGCCAGCATCATGTTGTGCAGGCTGATGCCACCGGGCACGAAGCCCTCTTCCTTGGCATCGTACTGACCATGAATCAGGCCCATGAACTCGCTCATGATGTTGCGGTGATACCAGGGCGGCCGGAAAGTGTTTTCCGCCACAAGCCAGCGCGGCGGGAAGATGACGAAATCGATATTGGCGGTGCCTTCCTCGCCGCTCGGCGCGGTCAGCACGGTGAAGATCGACGGATCAGGATGATCGAACAGGATCGCACCGACCGGCGAAAACGTCGCAAGATCATATTTGTAGGGCGAATAATTGCCGTGCCACGCCACCACATCCAGCGGCGAATGGTCGATCTCGGTGACATGGAACTGGCCACACCATTTCGCGATCAGCCGGCACGGTGTCTCCTTGTCCTCGAACCAGGCACAGGGCGTCTTGAAATCCCGCGGATTGGCCAGGCAATTGGCGCCGATCGGACCACGATCCGGCAGCGTCAGCTTGGCGCCGTAATTCTCGCAGACATAGCCGCGCACTTGCGGATCCACCAGTTCGACCTTGAACACCAGGCCACGCGGCAGCACGGCGATCTCGCCCGGCCTGAGTTCGATAACTCCCATCTCGGTGACGAAGCGCAAGGCTCCAACCTGGGGCACAACTAGCAACTCGCCGTCGGCGTTGAAGAAATGATCGTCGGCCATCGAACGGTTGGCTACATAGACATGCGCCGCCATGCCGGTCTGGCCGAGCACGTCGCCGGCGGTGGTAATCGAGCGCATGCCGGCGATGAAGTCCGTCGGCTCGGTCGGCATGGGTACGGGGCTCCAGCGATACTGGCCGAGCGCGAGTTGGTGGTCGCCGACATTCGGCGCGCTTTTCCAAAACGGACAATTCGTCGCTTTGAAGCGGCCGGTGTGCCTGACGCTCGGCCTTATCCGATAAAGCCAGGAGCGCTCATTGGTGCCGCGCGGCGCGGTGAAAGGAGAGCCCGAAAGCTGCTCGGCATAGAGGCCGTAGGCCGGCCGCTGCGGCGAGTTTCGCCCCTGCGGCAGCGAGCCCGGCAATGTTTCGGTCTCGAAGTCGTTGCCGAAACCCGGCATGTAGGAATAGGCCATGGAATCCTCCCGAATTCGTAGTCCCGGAGCGTCTGGAGGGCGCTCCGGGTTGACCAGATTGGTTTCATTTGTAACCATTGAAAATGTAACCATCAACGGTGATTTCGGCATGGGGCGCCAGCCTGCTCAGTCAAGGCCAAAATGGAACCGGAAATCCTCGAACTCGAATCCTTCCTGCCTTACCGGCTCTACCGGCTTGCCGATGCCGTCAGCCGCGAATTCTCAAGGGTCTACAAGGACCGCCACGGCCTGACCCGGCCCGAATGGCGCACGCTAGCCGGACTTGGACAGCATGGCACGATGACGGCGACGGCGCTCGGCGAGCAATCGGCCATGCACAAGACTAAGGTTTCGCGAGCAGTGGCGGAGTTGGAAAGGCGGCGCTGGCTGACGCGCACACCCGATGAAAACGACCGCCGCGTCGAGCATCTGACACTCACCAAAGCCGGCCTTGCCGCCTATCGCGAGATGGTGCCGCTGGCAAAGGCTTTTGAGCGGGAGCTTCTGGCCAAGTTCAGCGATGGCGAACGTGCCGCGATAGCGGAAGGGCTGGCGGCGCTAGAGAGGTCGACAAAAGAGCTAAAAGCTGTTCCGTAGCGATCCTTCCCACCCCCCTCTGTCCTGCCGGACATCTCCCCCGCAAGGGGGGAGATCAGACATGGTGTCGACTTTCGCTAATTGCCAGCGTTGCAGACTGGGTGGTGCGGCCAAAACTGCCGATCTCCCTCCTTGCGGGGGAGATGGCCGGCAGGCCAGAGGGGGGTGCTGTCCCTCCGGCGCATCTGCAATGGCACCGGCCGATCGCCTACCAATCCATCACCACCTTGCCGGAGTTACCGCTCTTCATCGCCTCGAACCCCGAAATATAGTCGTCAATGCCGATGCGATGGGTGATCAGGCCGCTGACATCGAGAGGACCCTGCACCAGCGCGATCATCTTGTACCAGGTCTCGAACATCTCGCGGCCGTAAATGCCCTTCAGGTGCAGCATCTTGAAGATGACCTTGTTCCAGTCGATCTCGAAGCCGGTCGGCGCGATGCCGAGAATGGCGATCTTGCCGCCATTGTTCATGGTATCGATCATGTCGCGGAAGGCAGGCGCGGCGCCCGACATTTCAAGGCCGACGTCAAAACCCTCGGTCATGCCGAGCGCCGGCATCACGTCGCGCAGCTTTTCCTTCGATGCGTCGACGACATGCTGGACGCCGAGCTTTTTTGCCAGTGCGAGGCGCACCGGGTTGATATCGGTGATGACCACTTTTCGTGCGCCGACGCACTGCGCCACCAGCGCGCCCATGATGCCGATCGGCCCGGCGCCGGTGACCAGCACGTCCTCGCCGACGAGATCAAAGGACAATGCGGTGTGAACCGCATTGCCCAAGGGATCGAATATCGCGGCGATCTCGTCGGGCACGTCGTCGGGGATCGGCACCACATTGTGCTGCGGAATCGCAAGGTATTCGCCAAAGGCGCCCGGTCGGTTGACGCCGACGCCGAGCGTGTTGCGGCACAGATGCCCCCTGCCCGCCCGGCAGTTGCGACAATGGCCGCAGACGATATGGCCTTCGCCGGAAACGCGCTGGCCGAGTTTGTACTCGGTCACCGCCGTGCCGAAATCGGCAACGGTTCCGACAAATTCGTGGCCCGTCACCATCGGAACCGGCACGGTCTTTTGCGCCCACTGATCCCAATTGTAGATGTGCACGTCGGTGCCGCAGATCGCGGTCTTCCTGACCTTGATGAGCACGTCGTTGGGGCCGATTTCCGGCACCGGCACTTGTTCCATCCAGATGCCCGGCTCGGCCTTGGCCTTGACCAGCGCCTTCATCATATTCGACATTCTTTTGTCCCCAGAACCTTAGTCGCTTGAATCTCTTGATCCGGAATCGCTTTTCGGTCCGGCCGTTCAGGAAATCACGCCGAGTTCGCGACCGACTGCGGCGAACGCCTCAACTGCACGATCGATGTCGGCGCTGGAATGGGCGGCCGACATCTGCGTGCGAATGCGCGCCTGGCCCTTCGGCACCACCGGGAACGCGAAGCCGATGACATAGATACCGCGCTTCAGCATCCGCGCCGCCATTTCCTGCGCCAGCGTCGCGTCGCCCAGCATCACCGGGACGATCGGATGGTCCGCGCCGGCCAGTGTAAAGCCGAGCCTGCCCATCTCGGAGCGAAACCGCGCTGCGTTGGCATATAGGCGCTGACGCAACGCATCGCCATTGCGGATCAGTTCGAACACCCGGATCGACGCGCCGGCGATCGCCGGCATCAGCGTGTTGGAAAAAAGATAGGGCCGCGAGCGCTGGCGCAGCCAGTCGACCACCTGCTTCCTGCCCGACGTGTAGCCGCCGGACGCGCCACCCAATGCCTTGCCGAGCGTGCCGGTGATGATGTCCACCCTGCCCTCGACGCCACAATGTTCGGCCGAGCCACGGCCATTCCTGCCGACGAAACCAACTGCATGGCTGTCGTCCACCATGACCATCGCATCGTATTTGTCGGCGAGGTCGCAGACGCCCTTCAGATTGGCGATGATGCCATCCATCGAGAACACGCCGTCGGTGGCGATCAGCCGGAACCGGCAGTCGCGCGCCTCTTTCAACCGCGCTTCGAGATCGGCCATGTCATTGTTGGCGTAGCGGAAGCGCTTTGCCTTCGACAACCGTACCCCGTCGATGATCGAGGCGTGGTTCAGCGCATCGGAGATGACCGCATCCTCCTCGCCGAGCAGCGTCTCGAACAGGCCGCCATTGGCGTCGAAGCAGGAGCCGTAGAGGATGGTGTCCTCCATGCCGAGGAAGTCAGAAATGGTCGCCTCGAGCTGCTTGTGTTCTTCCTGCGTGCCGCAGATGAAGCGCACCGACGCCATGCCGTAGCCGTAGCGGTCGAGCGCCTGCTTGGCCGCCTCGCGCAGTTCGGCGCTGTCGGCGAGGCCGAGATAATTATTGGCGCAGAAATTCAGCACCTTCTCGCCGCCCACCTCGATCTCGGCCGATTGGGTCGAGGTTATCACCCGCTCGGATTTATAGAGGCCTGCCGATTTCAGCCCTTCAAGCTCGCTGTCGATGTGGGAAAGGAATGCTTCGGTCATGATCGGGCCCTGTTGAGATCGATGAGGACTGTCGCGCCGCGCGGACGAAAAATCCATCGCAAAAGCGACCGCTTCGGTGGCGGCAATGGCACGGCAGACGCCACGATGCTCAAATGCGGAGGCGCCGCGAGATCGACCGGCTCCATCGCTGTCCCGATACCATGGATGCTGCAGGGCAGCCGAGCGTAGAGAAAGTCGGAGCTACTGCAATGCGAAATGACGCTCGTCATCCGTCAGCATCACTTGGCCGTGAGCCTCGGCCGCAGCGAAATTTCGCGCATGGCGTTTCCTAGCGTAATTTCTAACCCTCGACATTGGCCCGTAGCGCAGCCAGCACATGTGCAAACTCTGCCAGCCTGTCGTCGGACAGTCCTTTCCGCAGCCGCTTGTCGAAAGCTAACGCGGCGGTGCGCAATTTCAGGAACAGCGCTTCTCCGGCTTGGGTCAGCTCCACCTGGTGAACCCGGCGATTCTCAGGATCGCGGCGCCGCATCAACAGGCCTTGCGTCTCCATGGCGTTGAGGTGGTGGGTCAGCGTTGCGCCTCGGATGCCGATCATGCCGGCGAGCTCGCGTTGGTTGGCCAGCTCCCGCGACTTGACCGACAGCAAAGTGACCCAGACCGGCAGCGTGCCGCCGGCTTCGACCAAGGCAGCGTCGAAAGCCTGCGCAACCAGCTTGGCGGTGCGGGCGAGATTCATCCCGATCGGCGGGCGGTCAAAGGGCGTCATGATCCGACACTAGAACAAGGGCAAAGCCTATGGAACCGACTCGAGCTTATGCGTTGACATCTAATCATTTGATATCTATCAATATGGTTAGCGGCGGGCAAGAGAGGAAATGCGGTCATGCAATATGTCTACATCATCGTCCTCGGCCTTCACGTCATGGCGGGTGTGTTCTGGGCCGGCACCACCATCGCGGTCGCCCGCGAACCGGAGATCAGGGCGGAGCGCTTCTTCCGGCCGCAAATGGGCGCGGCCGGCGTGGTTTTCCTCACGGGTTTGCTGCTTTGGTATTTCTTCCACAACGGCTCATTCGGCTCCATGGAGAAAGTCCTGGCGCTGGGCATCTTGACTGCGTTGATCGCCGCCGCGGTCCAGGGCGCATTGGTGGGTTCCGCCAGCAGACAGCTGGCCGGCGCTGATGCGGCGAAGCAAACCCAGTTGCGCGCGAAGATGACAAAAGGCGAACGCATCGCCGGCGGGCTGCTGGTCATCACCGTGTTCTGCATGGCCACCGCCAGGATGTTTTGAGCGTCCTGCCGCAATCGCAAGATCGTACGGTGCCCGGCGATGGCCGGCGGCGTGCGCGGCGCGCAGACCGGACCGAAGTACCGTGGTGGCTCTCCGTACGGAGGTTCGGCTGCGCGCCACCAATCAATCCAAAATATTCCTCAGATCCGCAAGCCGAACCTTATACCGTCATAGATGGCGGCGTGGATGTTGCGGGAGGCGACTGCATCGCCGATGCGGAAGATCACGAAGCCGCTCTGCGGATTTCGCACCGGAAAGATGTCGCCGCCATTGACCAGCTTTTCGTAGTCGATCGCGCCGGTGTTCTTCGACAGCGGCTTCAGCGCCAGATAGAGATCATCGAGCGGCAGCGTGCCGTGCTCGACCACCACCTGGTCGACGCGGCGCTCGCCGCGCCAGCCATCGGCGAAGTCGGAGGCGAGCTCGGCGATCAGCTGGTTGCCCTCGCGCCGCACCGAACGCAGCCGTGTGTTGATGGTCACCGTGACACCCTTTTCCTGGAAGGCGCGCATGTAGGGCACATGGTTCATGCCGCCCATTTCCGGGGCGAAGAAGCGCTCTGGTGAAACCAGCTCCAGCCTGGCGCCACTATTGGCGATCAGTTCGGCAGCACCCATGCCCTGATGGCCGCCATTGTCGTCATAGAGCAGTACATTCTCGGCCGGCTTGACGCTGCCAGCCATGATGTCCCAGCTCGATGTGACGAGATCGTCGCCGGCCGTCAGAGGCGGGTTCTGCGGCAGGCCGCCGGTGGCGATCACCACCACGTCCGGCGACAGCGCCAGCACGTCGTCCTTCTCCGCCCAGGTATCGTAGCGGATCTCGACACCGAGCCGGTCGAGTTCGGCCAGGCGCCAGTCGATGATGCCGATCAATTCCTTGCGGCGCGGGTTCTGCGTTGCCAGCCGTACCTGGCCGCCGGCCTGGCTCGACGCTTCCAGCACCGTCACCTGGTGCCCGCGTTCGGCGGCGACGCGCGCTGCCTCCAGCCCGCCGGCGCCGGCGCCGACGACGACCACCTTCCGCCTCGGTCCATCGGTTTTCGGAATAATATGCGGGATCGACGCCTCGCGGCCCGTCGCCGCATTGTGGATGCACAGCGCCTCACCGCCCTCATAGATGCGGTCGAGGCAGTAGGTGGCGCCGACGCAAGGGCGGATCTCGTGCTCGCGGCCCTCCATCACCTTCCTGACGATGTGCGGGTCGGCGATATGGGCACGCGTCATGCCGACCATGTCGAGCTTGCCGGCGGCGATGGCGTGACGCGCGGTGGCGACGTCGGAAATCCGCGCCGCATGGAAGGTCGGGAATTTCGTCGCCGCCCTCACCTCGCCGGCAAAGTCGAGATGCGGCGACGACCGCATGCCGGTCACCGGGATGACTTTTGTCAGCGCCGCGTCGGTCTCGATCGAGCCACGGATGATATTGAGGAAATCGACCTTGCCGGAGCCGGCCAGCCGCCTGGCG
Organism: Mesorhizobium sp.; assembly: GCF_005063415.1. Taxonomy (GTDB): domain Bacteria; phylum Pseudomonadota; class Alphaproteobacteria; order Rhizobiales; family Rhizobiaceae; genus Mesorhizobium. The sequence goes on along the minus strand of NZ_SUEG01000020.1, from coordinate 10,366 downwards.
ATTTCGACGCCCTCCTGTTTCGACAGGCCTTTCTCGAAATCCTCGTCGGCGACCATGCGGATGCCGACGACGAACCTTTCGCCGACCGCGGCACGCACCGCATCGAGCACCATGCCGGTGAAGCGCAGCCGGTTGTCGAGCGAGCCGCCGAAATCGTCGTCGCGCTGGTTGGTGGCCGGCGACCAGAAGCCGTCCATCAGGTGGCCGTAGGCTTCGAATTCGATGCCGTCGAGGCCGGCAGCCTGGCAGCGCTGCGCGGCCGCCGCATAGTCGGCGACGATGCGCTCGATATCCCAGTCCTCGATAATCTTGGGAAAGGCGCGATGCGCCGGTTCGCGCACCGGCGAAGCCGACAGCACCGGCAGCCAGTCGGCCTTGTTCCAACCGGTGCGGCGGCCGAGATGGGTGATCTGTATCATCACCTTGCAATCGTGCTCGTGGCAGGCATCGGTAAGCTCGGCGAGCCATGGCACGATGCGGTCCTCATAGACATGCAGATTGCCAAAAGCGGCCGGGCTGTCGCGCGAGACGATCGCCGAACCGGCGGTCATGGTCAGCGCCATGCCGCCCTTGGCCTTTTCGGCATGGTAGAGCCGGTACCGCTCCTTTGGCATGCCGTCCTCGGAATAGGCCGGCTCATGGCTGGTCGACATCACCCGGTTCTTCAGCGTCAGATGCTTGAGCTGATAGGGCTGGAGGAGCGGGTCGTTGCTAGTCATCGTCTTCCTGCTGTTTCAAATTGTGCTAATGAGCGGCAAATTTTTGTTTTTACGCATGTCGCTATCCCAAAATCGCTGCGCAGTTTTGGGCGACATGCAGCAAGGAACCTGCTCATGACCGATACGAAAAACCTCACCCAGCTCGGCACCAACGTCGAGGCGCCACAGAGCCCTGAAGCGGCAGTCCTGGAAACCGTGCCGTTTTCGCGCGGCGACGGCCCGCCGGCGATCGTTCGCTTCACCTGCCCGGAATTCACTTCGCTCTGCCCGGTCACCGGCCAGCCGGACTTCGCCCATATCGTCATCGACTACGCACCCGATGCGCTTCTGGTGGAATCGAAGTCGCTCAAGCTGTTCATGACCTCGTTTCGCAACCATGGCGCCTTCCACGAAGAATGCACCGTCATGATCGGCCGTCGCATAATCGCCGCGACAAAGCCATTGTGGTTGCGCATCGGCGGCTACTGGTATCCGCGCGGCGGCATTCCGATCGACGTGTTCTGGCAAACCGGCGCGCCGCCGGAAGGTGTGTGGCTGCCCGACACCGGCGTCGCCCCCTATCGCGGGCGCGGGTGAGCCTGAGTTTCTGAGGAAAATACGTTGCATCAGTTGAGCGGGAGCCGCCGGTAGCGGCCGGGATTGTTCGGGTCGCTGAAATGGCCCATCGGCCCGTGTTCGGCGAAGTGGCCCGCCCAGCGCTTCATCGCAGCCGGATCGAGTTCGACGCCCAGCCCGTCACCCTCCGGCACGCGCACCGTATTGCCCGTCTGGCGGAAAGGACCGTCCTTGATGACATCGCCGATCTGCCAGCGAAACAGCGACTGCGATGCTTCCGTGATCCACGGCGTCGCCGCCACGACGTGCAGATAGGCCGACGTCATGATGCCGAGATCGTTCGAATAGCACCAGAACCCCTTGCCCATCGCCTCACAGGCGGCGATGAATTTCAGAGTTTTCGACAATCCGCCGAGTGCTGCGAAATTGCAGACGAAGTAATCCGGCGCACCGAGCGCGACTGCCCGTCTGAGATCCGGGATGTGCGTGGAGAACGGAATGCGCGAATGCTGGCGCAGCGCTGCCATCTCCTCGAAGGTCGCGACCGGATCCTCGTAATTGCGGATGTTGAACGGCTCGATCTCGCGCAGTACCCAGCGTGCTGTGGTCAGCGACCACTGCATGTTGGAATCGAGTTTGATCTGCGCCTTATCGCCAAGCGCCTCGCGCAGCATGCGCACTGTCCCGATCTCGAGCTCGGGATCGCCCATGATCAGCTTGCCCTCGAAGATCGTCGAGCCGTGCTGTTCTCGCATGCCGAGACAGTAGTCGACGATCGCTTCGGCGGTCATCTCGCCGCCGGCTCCGCCTTGAGCGGGGCGAAAAGCGAAATATTCCGAAAACGGAATGTCCTTGCGCACCGCGCCGCCGAGCAGCTTGTAGAGCGGCATGCCGAAGACCTTGCCTCTTATATCCCACAGCGCCAGTTCGACGGCGCCGAACGCCACCGTGGCTGCGTTCTCGCCGGTGTTGGCGGTGATCTGCCAGGGCGGCACACAGCGCGCCTCGCAGTCGGCGATGTCGAGCGGATCGGCGCCAATCAGCGCCGGCGCGATCTCGGCCTTGATCACCTCGCCGAAATGCCACCATGGCGCCTCGCCCAGTCCGACCACGCCTTCGTCCGTCTCGACCTCGATGATCGATTTCGAGGCGCCGCCGTAGAGACCAGCCGTCCACCAGAACGGAGCATCGAGCGGGACGTTGACGTGGGTCACGCGGATGTTGCTGATCTTCATCGGTTCCGTTCTCACTCACACTGGTATTGGCTTAGCGCCCATTCGCCGGTCACCGAGAGCAGGTCCGATATTTTCCAGTCGCCGTCGACCTTTTTGAACTTCCATTCCAGCCGGTGCGGACCGCCGGAGACGACGAAGGCGACGACCACCTTGGCCTCGTCGCCTTTGACCGCTTCGATGGTCTTCAGGCTCTTGTCGATCTCCGCTCTGTCATATTCGGCATTGTCGAGCGCCATGTTGTGATCGAGGCACTCGCCCTGCCCCGACTTCCGCAGCGCGTCGCTCTTGTCGAGCACCGACTTTGCCGGATCGGTGAAATGGCCCCGCTGAGCCGGATCGACCTCGAGCCCGGCATGCTCGTAGAACGGCCTCACCACCGCCGTCGGCGAGCCCGGCTGCACGGGTGCGGCCGGCGCGTTTTCTGCCGGCGGCAAAACTGCCGGCGGCGGTGCCGCACTGTCGGCCGGCGCGCCCAACAAGCCCTGAGCGGCGACGCTGCTCAATCCGGCCAGCAGCCACGCAGTCGCCAGAACCCAGGGACGGCAGCGGAGCACGGCATCACTCCGGGGGCTGCCCGGCCAGGCATTCGAGCGCACTCAGCGTCCAGCCGCTGGTCTTCGAGGTGATGTCGGCGATCTTCCACTGGCCGTCGACCTTTTTCAACGACCAGACCATTTCGCGTTTGGAATCATCGCCTTCCGGGAAAAGGTTGAACGTCGCCGTCACCTCGGCGCTGTCGCCATTGAGTGTTTCCGCCAGCGTAAGCGTCTTGGCCACGGTCTTCTCGTCATAGTCCTGCGCATCGAGACCAGGGGCGAAGTCGATGCAGGGAACTTCATCCGGATGGTTCTTTGCCGCATTGTCGTTCAGTTCGAACAGTTTCGTCACCGGCGCGGTGAAGCGGTCGCGATATTGCGCATCGGCCTCGAATTTGACCGACGGGACATAGAAGAACTTCACGGCGTTGGCAGCAGGGCCGGCAAACGCGGCCGCCGGCAAGGCCATCGAAAGCGCGGCAACAAAAAGTGGCAGTTTCATGCGTGTCCCCGATTGTTCACTGACGGAAGCTATCAGTACCACGCATCTTGCCTGTCGGTTTTCTTGCGGTCCATGAAATCCTGCAACGCGTCCTCTGCCGGCAACTCAGGCGTTCAGCCAGACGTTCTGGAGATCCATCTCGAAGGTTTGGTGGACACCGTAGTTCTTCACCTTCTCGTTCATGTGGCTGAACAGCTTCTGCCAAAACGGCTGAATGATGACCCCCGAATCCTGCAGGATCTGCTCGATGTCCTTCATGACCTCGCGGCGCTTCTCGACGTCGATCAGCGAGAGAGCCTGCTTGAGCTTGGCATCGAAATCAGGGTTCGAGTAGCCGGTTTCGTTCCAGGCCTCGCCGGTGCGATAGCCGAGCGCCAGCACCTGGACGCCAAGCGGGCGCATGTACCAGATGGTCATCGAATAGGGGTATTTCGTCCAGTCATTCCAGAAGGTCGAACCCGGCAGCACGGTGCGCTTCACCTTGATCCCGGCATCGCGCAACTGGCCGGCAATAGCGTCGCCGGTGTTCTTTTGCCAATCGTCCTCGACGGTGATCAGTTCATGCTCGAAGTCGGCCTGCCCGGCCTCCGCCATCAGCTTCCTGGCCCCCGCGGCGTCGCGTGTCTTCTTGGGCAGCGCGTAGTATTCCGGATGAATCGGGCTGACGTGGTGGTTTTCACCAACAGTGCCTCGCCCGGCGTAGCCAAGTTCGAGCACCGCTTTGTTGTCGACGGCCATCTGGAGGGCGTTGCGAACCCGCTTGTCGTCATAGGGCTTGTTCGTGATGTTGGTCCTGGCGACGAGCGTGGTCGCTGTCGCGACCTCCGATTTTACCAGCCCCATCTTGTCGAGAATGTCTATGAAGTCGGCCGGCGTCTCGAAGTTGAGATCGATTTCGCCGGAGTCGAATGCATTTATCGAGGCGTTGAAATCGGTTCCGTAGTCGATGAATTCGACGCCGTCGAGAAGCGCTTCACCGCCCCACCACTTGCCAGTCTCACGGCGCTTGACGACCGCTTTCTGGCCGACCGCATAGGACACCAGTTCGAACGGCCCGGTGCCAATCGGCTTCTCGATCGGATTGGCGCCATCGGCGTCGAAGTTGCGATGGACCACGAGCGCCGGATAGTCGGTGAAGTTCGGGATCAGCGAAATGTCCGGTTCGTTCAGCTTCAGCTTCACCGTGTTGTCGTCGACCTTGGTGATCGCCCCTTCCCTGGCCTTGCCGGTCTTTGCATCGATCAGCGCACCGACGCGCGCGGCCATGGAGTTGCCGGCGGCAGCCTTTTCGCACCAGCGCGTCAGATTATAGGCCACATCATCGGCGCTGAAAGCATCGCCGTTGTTCCAGGTTATGCCCTTGCGCACATGCAGCACGTATTCGGTGGCATCGTCATTGACGTCCCAGCTTTCGAGCAGAACCGGCTCGAATGTGAACTGACGCGTGTAGCGGACAAGCGGTTCGAGCCAGCTGCGGGTGATGTTTGCCATCTCTACCCAGTCGTAAGTGCGCGGATCCTTTTGTGCCTTCACCGACATCGAAACGTGCAGCGTGCCGCCTTTCTTCGGCTCTTCAGCCAAAGCCCGCTGCGGCACGGCAAGGCCGATCATGCCGTAGGCAAAGGCCGTCGATGCGCCGAACGCGCTTGCCAGAGCCAGAAACTCGCGCCGGTCGACACGACCGGCGCGCGCCTCGCTGGCCATCGCTTCGATGGCGCTCGGTACGCGATCACCGTTGCTTCTGAAGAGTGTCATTTTTTCCTCCGTTATGGTTCCCATCGGATCTTCGCCCGTTATCAACTAACGCTGTCCGGCAGTTTCTCCTCGCGCCGCGCAATCAAATCTTTGAGACCATCGGCGACGCCCTCATCGAGCTTCGGCTCCTCGTAATCGGCGAGCATGTTGCGCGCTTTCTCGCGGCCGCGGGTGTCGTGGTCCTTTGCTCCTTCCGCCTTCCACTGTTCGAACGAATTGAAGTCCATGATGCTCGGTATGAAGAAGGCGGACTCGAAATGTTCGAGCGTGTGCTGGGTGCCGAGGAAATGGCCCTGCGGTCCGACCTCGCGGATAGCCGCCATAGCCTCCTTGAAATCGTCGAATGGCAGCCCGCCAGCATATTTGTACCAGCCGACAAGCTGTTCGCAGTCCGTGGCAAATTTCGAATAGCCGCAGGTCAGGCCGGCCTCGAGCCAACCGGCGGAGTGCCAGATGTAGTTGGCACCGGCAAGGATGGCGGCATGCATCAGCATGTTCGCCTCGTAGCCCGCCTGGGCGTCGTTCAGCTTCGAGCCGACATGGAAACCGGACGTGCGCCACGGCAGCCGATACTTCCGCGCCAGCGCGCCCATGAGATACATCATCTGGGCCGCCTCCGGCGTGCCGCCCATGGGAGCGCCGGTCTTCATGTCGACCGTCACCATGAACTGTCCGTAGATCTGCGGCGAACCCGGACGCAATAGCTGTGTGAACGCGACGCCCGCCAGCGCTTCGGCATTGACCTGCGCGACCGCACCCACGGCAGAGGCCGAAGTCGAGGCGCCGCAAAGGGCGAACGGCGCGAGGATCAGCGGCTGGTTGTGGCGCGCATAGATTTTCATCGCGTCCAGCATGGTGGCGTCCCAGACCAGCGGCGAATTGCAGTTGGTGATCGCCACCAGGACTGGGTTGTCGCGGACATAGTCCTCGCCGAACACGATACCTGCCATCGCCATCGTGTCTTCGGCTCGATCCTTGGAGGTCACGATGCCCATGAACGGCTTGTCGGAGTGCTTCAGCGCCGAATGGATGATGTGGAGGTGACGCTTCGGCACCGCGATTTCCATCGGCTCGCAAATGATCGAGCTCGACGAATGCAGCGCCGGCGCCATGTAGGCGAGCTTGTGGAAATTGTTGAGGTCGGCGAGTGTGCCATAGCGCCTGTTGTTGTCGAGGTCGCGCACGTAAGGCGCCCCGTACATCGGCACGAAGATGGAGTTGTTTCCACCCACACGTACGGAACGCTGGGGATTCCTCGCATTGAGCGTGAACTCCGACGGGACCTTCGATACGAGGTCCATCAGCAGGGCGCGGTCTATGCGGACCCTTGTCTCCGAGACATCGGCGCCCGCCGCCTTCCACATTGCGATAGCCTCGTCGTCGCGGAACTCGCATCCCACTTCTTCGAGGATGCTGAGCGATTCCTGGTGAATGAGTTCCACCGCCTCGTCCGGGACCATCTGATACACCGGAATCTTGCGAACCAGGGTCGGAAATGACGCTACGGGAGCTCCCCGCAGCGCCTTGCGCCCCAGGCGGCCACCCGCGCGACGATTGGTGTGTTCGCTCACTTCAACGGCGGGTGCGTTCATGGAGGCTCCATATTCCTGTTGGCGACCAATCTAGCCAGACAAAATGCAGCTGTGACGCTGGAAAATCCTGATCGCTTGTATAAGCTCAGCTTATGCGAAGCTTGCGCCACCTGCTGCCGTCGGCCGGCAGCCTGATCGTTTTCGAGGCCGCCGGGCGGCTGTCGAGCTTTACCGCCGCCGGCCGCGAGCTCGGCATGACGCAGGCTGCCGTCTCCTATGCGATCCGTGGGCTCGAAGAGCAGCTCGGCGCGAAACTCTTCCAGCGCCGCCACCGGCAAGTCAGCCTTACCGAGGCCGGCGACCGCTTCCATGCCGACGTCTCGCTCGGCCTGTCGCACATCCGCAAGTCGGCGGAAGACCTGCGCCAGATCGCCGTCGGCGCGCATGTGACGCTCGCCGCCTCGACCGCCTTCGCCTCGTTCTGGATGATGCCGCGCCTGCAGCAGTTTCGCGACGAATTGCCGGGCATCGACCTGCGCATCCAGACCGCCGATCGCGATCTCGACATCATCGCCGAGGACATCCCGCTCGGCGTCCGCGGCGGCGAGCCCAAGGAATGGCCGGATTATCATTCGCTGCCGCTGGCCGACGAAGTGATATTCCCCGTTGCCGGCGCGAGCTATGTGGCGCGATTCGGGCTGCCGGAGAGCGTCGCGGATCTTCCATCGCACCGCCTCATTCATCTCGAAGAGCCGTTTCGCGAGGCCGCCAGCTGGGACGAATGGTTCGCCTCGGCCGGTGTCGACATCGTCGATGCCGGGCGTGGCTTGCGTATCAACGACTATGCGCTGGTGATCCAGGCAGTGATGGAAGGGCAAGGCATCGCGCTCGGCTGGGGTCACCTCGCCGAGCGGCTGCTGGCATCAGGGCTGCTGGTGCGCGTCACCGGCCACACGATGACGACCGGCAAGGGCTTTCATGTCATCTGGTCGAGGAACCGCGAGCTCAGCGACAATGCCGGCAAGGTACGGGACTGGCTGGCGGCGCAGGCGTGAGGCCGATAAATGCCCGGTCAAACCGTCACGACGATCTTGCCGAATTGTTCGTTCGATTCGAGATAACGGTGCGCCTCGACGATCTGGTCGAACGGAAAGGTTCTGGCGATTGCCGGCTTCAGCGAACCCGAGATCAATCCATCAAGGATGAACGCCTTGGCGGCCTGCAGCCGGACCGGATCGCGCACGATCTCATGGACGAGATAACCGCGCAGCGTCAGTGTCTTGGCCAGCACTGCGGACAGCGGAAAGGGTGTCGGGTCGAGGCTCAAGCCGCCATATTCGATGAGAATGCCACCCGGAGCCATCGCTGCCGTCAGAGGCCCGAAGATCGGCCCGCCGACGGCGTCGAACACCACGCGCACGCCGTCGGGGCCGGCGATTTCCTTCAGCCTGGCTGCCAGATCCTCCTCTGCCGAGGCGATGACGTGGGCCGCGCCGAACTCAAGCAGAGCCCGCTTCTTGGCAGATGTCCGTGTGACCGCGATCGGGGTCGCACCAATCATGTTGGCGATCTGGATCGCCGCAAGTCCGACGCTGCTCGAGGCCGCGGTAATGACAACAAAGTCCTCGCTTTGGAGGTTGGCAATGTCGATCAGCGCACCGCAGGCCGTAAGATATTGCAGCCACGCTGCGGCGGCTTCTTCCCAACTCAGCGATGGTGGATGCTTGACGACGAGCTCGGCGGGATATGTGGCAATCTCACCATAGGCAGGCCAGCGGGCCATCGACAATGGCGGCACGACGCTGACGGCATCCCCCGGCGCAAAGCCGTCCACGCCTTCGCCGACCGTCTCGACGATACCCGCCGCCTCGAGCCCAAGACCGGAAGGCAACGGCGCGGTCTGGATGTAGGTCCCCGAACGCAGCAGCGCCTCGGCCCGGTTTATACCCAACGCCTTGACGCGGATCTGGACCTCGCCGCGCGCGGGCGCAGGAATATCGACATTCTCGATGCGCAGAACCTCGGGACCACCGAGCTCATGAAAGCGAACAACACGTGCCATCGGTCACAACTCCAAAAGATTTGAACTGAATGTGCTATGCCAGCGGCGATCAGGAGGATAAATAGCTGCTTGAGTAGAGCAGTAGAAACTGTGGGTTTTGAATATGGATCGCCTTACGAGCATGGCCGTGTTCGTCAAAGCCGTCGACCTGGGCTCGTTCGCGGCCGCGGCCGCGGCTCTCGATCTATCCGGGCCGATGGTCGGCAAGCATGTCCGGTTTCTCGAGGAGCGCCTGGACGTGCGTCTCATCAACCGGACCACACGCCGCCAAAGCCTGACGGATTTCGGGCGCGCCTATTATGAACGCTGCCGGTTGGTGCTTGCCGAAGCGAAGGCCGCGGATGCACTCGCCGCCGACCAGCTTGCCGAGCCACGCGGTAAGCTGCGCGTGCTCATGCCGACGCATTTCGGCCGGCGCTGCGTTGCCCCGATCCTGTTCGGGCTTGCGCAGCAATATCCGGTGCTCGAACTTGACCTGTCGTTCAGCGATGCCCTCGCCGACCTCGCAGAGGACGGCTGCGACCTTGCCATCCGAACGGGCGACCTGGAGGACCAGGCCGGGGTGATAGCGCGTCGCATCGCACGCCAGCACATGGTCGTCTGCGCGTCGCCGTCCTATCTCGACAGGCACGGCGAGCCACAGGAAATAGATGACCTCGGCAGCCATCATGCGATCATCTACCGCCGTTCCGGGCGTGCCGTTCAGCCGTGGCTGTTTCCGCACAACGGCCAGCCCGCGATGGAGGTTAAGCCCGTCCGCAGATTATGGCTCGACGATCTCGATGCCATCGCCGATGCCGCGGCCGCCGGCATGGGGCTCGCCTGGTTGCCATACTGGCTGGTTCGCCAGCGCATTCAGGCGGGTGTACTTGTCCCACTGTTGCCGGAACAGCCGAAGTTTCTCTATGATGTCCATGCGCTGTGGTTGCAGACGCCACATCTGCCGATGAAAGTCCGCCTTGCCGTCGACGCACTGGCGGCAGCGCTGCCCAAGCTCATGAGTTGAAGGCACGGTCGCGGTCAGCTGCGTGGATTTCCTCAATTCCGCCCTCCCGCATCGACCACGAATCCGCCTATAGTGCCCCATGCCCATCCGCCAGCTTTCCGAAACGATGATCAACCAGATCGCCGCCGGCGAAGTCATCGAGCGTCCGGCAAGCGTGGTCAAGGAACTGGTCGAGAATGCACTCGACGCCGGCGCAAGCCGTGTCGAGATCGTCACCGCCGGTGGCGGGCTGAACCTGATCCGCGTCAGCGACGACGGCTTGGGCATTCCGGAAAAGGAACTGGCGCTGGCGATCGCGCGCCATTGCACCTCCAAGCTCGCCGACAACATTCACGACATCCGCTCGCTTGGCTTCCGCGGCGAGGCCTTGCCGTCGATCGGCTCGGTGGCGCGGCTGACTATCCGCTCGCGCACGGCGTCGATGGCAATCGCATTGTCGGGAAAGTCGGCGCCCATCACCTGTG
>NZ_SUEG01000209.1 GCF_005063415.1 Mesorhizobium sp. | reverse complement strand
GCGTATTGACGAGTGCCACCCGCCGGTCGGCCGGCCTTGGCGAGGAGATATAGACCGCGTCGACCTGCCGGTTGGCGACAATGCGGCGGTAGGTCGTCTCCTGGTCGTCGGGATCGGCCGGTGACAGCACCAGGTCGAGCTCGTGCGAACGCGCATAGTCGCCGAGTCCGGACAGGAACTCGACGAAATGCGGGTCGATATCGACGGTCGTTCCCGTCGGCAGCACATAGCCGATCATGCCGGTCTTGCCGGTCGCCAGCCGGCGCGCGCTCGGATTGGGGCGATAGCCGTGACGCTTGGCGGCATCCATCACCCGCCGGCGCGTTTCCTCGTTGACTTCCGGGTAGCCGTTCAATGCGCGGCTGACCGTGGTCTGCGAAAGCGCCAGCATGTGGGAGAGCTGCTTGAGGTTCACCGGAGGCCTCCAAACCTCAAAGCGCTTTTAATCTGAATCGATCTGACCGCTACGAACCGCGTTGCCGAGCGCAGTGACCATACGCACGGTTCGGACCGGTTTGAAGCCGAATTTGCTGCTGCACCGCCAGAAAACTGTGCTGCAGCGCACTTTCGCCGGCACTCGACCGCAGAAATTAAATCGATTAAGCCGGCTTCCTCTTGACTCCCGATCAATTCAGTGGCGAGATCAAGATGACCAAAGCGCTTTGGAAGACTCCACGAAAGGTTGCAGTTCCTTTCCGACTGAGTCACAGTCCTGCAGCGCCGGCGGACGGAATGGAGGTTTCGTTCGGTGTTTGTCACCACTGGGAGGGAATACCGATGAAGAAAATGCTTCTGCTGGGCGCTGCGTTTGCCACGCTCGCCCTGGCCATGCCCGCGCAAGCCGAACTGAAGTTCAAGCCGGGCGAAGATCCCCGTTTCAACTGGGCCAACTACGAAGAGCTCAAGAAGGTCGACCTCAAGGGCGAGACGCTGACGATCTTCGGGCCGTGGCGCGGCGAGGACGAAGGGCTTATCCGCACCGTTCTCGATTACTTCTCCGAGGCCACCGGCGCCGAGATCAAGTACTCCTCGTCGGAGAATTACGAACAGCAGATCGTCATCGACACGCAGGCCGGCAGCCCGCCCAACATCGCCGTGCTGCCGCAGCCGGGCTTGATCCAGGATCTGGCATCGAAGGGCCTTTTGACGCCGCTCGGCGACGACACCGCCAACTGGGTCAAGGACAATTACGGCGCCGGCCAATCTTGGGTCGACCTCGGCACCTTCAAGGACAAGGACGGCAAGCCCGGCTTCTTCGCCTTTCCTTATAAGGCCGACGTGAAATCGCTGGTCTGGTACTCGCCGGACAATTTCGAGGAAGCCGGCTACAAGGTGCCGAAGACGCAGGAAGAGCTTGCCGATCTCGAAAAGAAGATCATCGCCGACGGCGGCACGCCATGGTGCATCGGGCTTGGTTCGGGCGGCGCCACCGGCTGGCCGGCGACCGACTGGGTCGAAGACATCATGCTGCGCACCCAGACGCCCGAGACCTACGACAAATGGGTGAAGAATGAAATTCCGTTCAACGATCCGGCCGTGGTCAACGCCATCGACATTTTCGGCAAGATCGCGACCGACGACAAGATGGTCGAGGGCGGCGCCAAGGCGGTTGCGGCGACAGATTTCCGCGACAGCCCGAAGGGCCTCTTCTCGGTGCCGCCGAAATGCTATCTGCACCATCAGGCATCGTTCATCCCGACCTTCTTCCCGCAAGGCACCAAGATCGGCGAGGATGCCGACTTCTTCTACTACCCGCCCTACGCCTCCAGGCCCGAGCTCGGCACTCCGGTGCTCGGCGCCGGCACGCTGGCCATGATCACCAAGGACTCCAAGGCAGCGCGCGCCTTCATCGAATTCCTGAAGCTGCCGCTCGCTCATGAGATCTGGATGGCACAGGGCGGCTTCGTGACGCCGTTCAAGTCGGTCAACAAGGACGCCTATGCTAGCGACGCGCTGAAGAAGCAGGGCGAGATCCTGGCCAACGCCTCGACCTTCCGCTTCGACGGGTCCGACCTGATGCCGGGCAAGATCGGCGCCGGCGCGTTCTGGACCGGCATGATCGACCTGGTCGGCGGCAAGTCCGCCCAGGACGTCGCCACCGACATCCAGAAAAGCTGGGACGCGATCAAGTAAGCGGCCGGCTTGAGTTCCCAATCTGATGCGATCCGGGCCTCAAACGGCCCGGATCCTATCCGGTGCTTGGCGTCGCGTCGACTGTCGTGAGCACAACGCATTCCGGCATGACGCGCGCCCAGTGACCTGCTTTTCGGCTGGTCGCGCTCCAGACAACTGAATCGGCGCATGATCCCGTCGCCAAAGCCATTCTCGACTGGCGGATCCGTGCGCAGGGGGAGGGACCCATGGCGGCTCAGATTTTTTCGGCGATATTCGTCATCATCATCGGCGTGGGCGGCTGCGTCGCCTATTTCTGGGGCGCCAACAAGGCACTCGACACGATCTTTCCGGCACGCGGCGTTTCCGGCAAGGCGGCGATTAATAATCTGCGCCGGCAGGGGGTGATCCGACCCTGGCTGTTCGTCGGGCCGGCGATGATCATCCTCACCATCTACCTGATCTACCCGGTGGTGGAGACGCTGAGGCTGTCGTTCCTCGATCGCGGCGGCGCCCATTTCGTCGGCTTGGCCAACTATCAATGGGCGTTCGGCGACCGCGAGTTCCGCAACTCGATCCTCAACAACATCATCTGGCTGGCGGTGGTGCCGGCCGCCTGCACCTTCCTCGGGCTGATCATCGCCGTGCTCACCGACAAGATCTGGTGGGGCACCATCGCCAAGAGCCTGATCTTCCTGCCGCTGGCGATCTCCTTCGTCGGCGCCAGCGTCATCTGGAAATTCATCTACGAGTATCGCGGCGACGGGCAGACGCAGATCGGTCTGCTCAACGCCATCATCCAGTATTTCGGCGGCCAGCCGCAGGTCTGGATCTCGCTGCCGTTCTGGAACAATTTCTTCCTGATGGTCATCCTGATCTGGATCCAGACCGGCTTTGCCATGGTCATCCTGTCGTCGGCCTTGCGCGGCATTCCGGAAGAGACGCTGGAAGCCGCCGTCATCGACGGCGCCAACCCTTTCCAGATCTTCTGGAAGATCATGGTGCCGCAGATCTGGGGGACGATCGCCGTCGTCTGGACCACCATCACCATCCTGGTGCTGAAGGTTTTCGACATTGTGCTGACCATGACCAACGGCCAGTGGAACAGCCAGGTGCTGGCCAATCTGATGTTCGACTGGATGTTCCGCGGCGGCGGCGATTTCGGCCGCGGCGCCACCATCGCCATCATCATCATGATCGCGGTCATTCCGATCATGGTCTGGAACATCCGCCAGGCGAACAAAGAGACGGAAGGACATTGAGATGGCCGCGTCGACCGGAAAGTCCTTTGTCAGCCGTTTTGGCGTCCATATCGCCGTCTTCATCTTCGTCGCGATCTGGACGATCCCGACGCTCGGCATTCTGGTCTCGTCGCTGCGCGACAAGGACCAGATCATCGCTTCGGGCTGGTGGAACTCGTTCACCAGTTCCAGCCAGACGGAAGCCGGACGGCTGCCGCCCGCCTCGGCGCAGGTCGAGAAGGACGGCAAGTTCGTCCTGCAAGGCAATATTTTCGGCGACGGCCCGGCCCGCAACATCAGCGCCTTCGGCGTCAAGTCGGCCGCACCGACGCAATATCCCGCCGGCACGACAGCCGATCTCGGCGACGGCGTGACCCTGCAGGTCAATGCCGACGGCAGTTTCGTCATGACCTCGCCGAAGGCTTTCGAAAGCGAACGCGGCCAGCGCGTCTATTACGCCTCGTCGGCGCCGCCGAAATTCACCACCGACAATTACGACACGGTGCTGTTTTCGGAAGGCATCGGCCGCTCCTTCATGAACTCGCTGACCGTCACCATTCCGGCCACCGTCATCCCGATCCTGATCGCCGCGTTCGCCGCCTACGCGCTGGCCTGGATGCGCTTTCCCGGCCGGGCCCTGCTCATCGCCGTCATCATCGGCCTCTTGGTCGTGCCGCTGCAGATGTCGCTGATTCCGCTGTTGAAGCTCTATAACGGTGTCGGCAGCTTCTTCGGCGTGCCGTCGAAGACCTATCTCGGCATCTGGCTGGCGCATACCGGCTTCGGCCTGCCTTTTGCCATCTATCTCCTGAGGAGCTATATCGCCGGCTTGCCACGCGAGATCATGGAATCGGCGCGCATCGACGGCGCCAGCGATTTCGAGATCTTCGTCAAGATCGTGCTGCCATTGTCGTTCCCGGTGCTGGCCTCGTTCGCCATCTTCCAGTTTCTCTGGGTGTGGAACGATCTGCTGGTGGCGATGGTTTTCCTTGGTACCGAAGGCGACCAGATCGTGCTGACCGCCAAGCTCAATGCGTTGCTCGGCTCGCGCGGCGGCGACTGGGAGATCCTGACGACATCGGCCTTCGTCACCATCATCGTGCCGCTGATCGTGTTCTTCTCGCTGCAGCGCTATTTCGTCCGCGGGCTGCTTGCCGGCTCGGTGAAAGGAGGTTGAGATCATGCAATCCGCTTTGAAGGCCACCCCGAAGCCCGATCTCGCTACAGATCGCGACTGGTGGCGAGGTGCCGTGATCTACCAGATCTACCCGCGCAGCTATCAGGATTCGAACGGCGACGGCATCGGCGACCTCAGGGGCATGATCGGCCGGCTGCCCTACATCGCCTCGCTCGGTGTCGACGCCATCTGGATCTCGCCATTCTTCAAATCGCCGATGAAGGATTTTGGCTACGACGTGTCGGATTATTGCGATGTCGATCCAATGTTCGGCACGCTGGCCGACTTCGACGCGCTGACCGCCGAGGCGCATCGGCTTGGCCTCAAGGTGATGATCGACGAGGTGCTCTCGCACACCGCCGACATCCATCCCTGGTTCAAGGAAAGCCGTTCGAGCCGCAGCAATCCAAAAGCCGACTGGTATGTCTGGGCGGATGCCAAGCCGGACGGCACGCCACCCAATAACTGGCTGTCGATCTTCGGCGGCTCGGCCTGGCAGTGGGACACCAGCCGCCAGCAATATTACCTGCATAATTTCCTGGCCGAGCAGCCCGACCTCAACTTCCACAGCCGCGCGGTCCAGGACGCGCTGCTCGACGTCACCCGCTTCTGGCTGGAGCGCGGGGTCGATGGTTTTCGCCTCGATACCATCAATTTCTACTTCCACAGCCAAGGCCTGGAAGACAATCCGCCGCTGCCGCCCGAGCAGCGCAACGACCAGACGGCGCCGGCCGTCAACCCCTACAACTACCAGGACCATCTCTACGACAAGAGCCGGCCTGAAAACCTCGGCTTCCTCGAACGCTTCCGCGCCTTGCTCGACGAATATCCGGCGACGGCCGCGGTTGGCGAGGTCGGCGATTCGCAGCGTGGGCTGGAAGTGGTGGCGGCCTATACGGCCGGCGGCAAGCGCGTGCACATGTGTTACTCCTTCGACTTCCTGGCGCCGGAGAAGATCAGCGCGGCAAAGGTGCGCTCGGTGCTGGAAACCTTCGGCAAGGTGGCCAGCGACGGCTGGTCGTGCTGGGCCTTTTCCAACCATGACGTGATGCGTCCCGCCTCGCGCTGGGCAGCCGGCGAGCCCGACCCGACCGCCTATCTCAAGGTCATCTCGGCGCTGCTGATGTCGTTGCGCGGGTCGGTCTGTATCTATCAGGGCGAGGAGCTCGGGCTCAGCGAGGCCGAACTCAGCTTCGAGGATCTGCAGGACCCATACGGCATCCGCTTCTGGCCGGAATTCAAGGGCCGCGACGGCTGCCGCACGCCGATGGTTTGGGACGGCGCTGCCCGCAATGGCGGCTTCTCGACGACAAAGCCCTGGCTGCCGGTGCCCAGCAAGCACCTTGCGCAAGCGGTCAATGTGCAGCAAGGCGACGGCGGCTCGCTGCTCGAGCACTACCGGCGCTTCCTGGCTTTCCGCCGCGCTCATCCGGCACTGGCCAAGGGTGATATCGAGTTCATCGAAAGCGACGGCGACACCGTCGCCTTCACGCGCCGCGAAGGCAACGAGCAGATCGTCTGCGCCTTCAATCTCGGCGCAAAGCCGGCCGAAGTCGATCTTGGCGGCCGCTCACTGCAGCCCTTGCCGGGACACGGGTTTTCGGGACAGACTGGCGCCGGCACTATCCGCCTCGGCGGCTACGGCGCCTGGTTCGGGCGTATCGACTGAATTCAAGGAAGAACTGGAGGGTACCATGGCCGATGTCACGCTAAGGCAAGTGAAGAAATCATACGGCAATCTCAACATTCTGCACGGCGTCGACCTAGACATAAAGTCGGGCGAATTCATCGTCTTCGTCGGTCCCTCGGGCTGCGGCAAGTCGACCCTGCTGCGCTGTATCGCCGGACTGGAGGAGATCACCTCGGGCGAGCTCAAGATCGACCGCGAAATCGTCAACGACGTGCCGCCGTCAAAGCGCGGCATCGCCATGGTGTTCCAGTCCTATGCGCTCTATCCGCACATGACCGTCTACGACAACATGGCCTTCTCGATGAAGATCGGTAAGGAAAGCAAGGCCGAGATCGACAAGCGGGTGCGCCAGGCGGCCGAGATCCTGCAGCTGACCAAATATCTCGACCGTCTGCCCAAGGCGATGTCGGGCGGCCAGCGCCAGCGCGTCGCCATCGGCCGCGCCATCGTGCGCAATCCCAAGGTCTTCCTGTTCGACGAGCCGCTATCCAACCTCGACGCGGCGCTGCGTGTCGCCACCCGCATCGAGATCGCCAAGCTCAAGGAATCGATGCCGGCCACAACGATGATCTACGTCACTCACGACCAGGTCGAGGCGATGACGCTGGCCGACCGCATCGTGGTGCTGAAGGAAGGCCATATCGAACAGGTCGGCACGCCGATGGAGCTCTACAAGCGGCCCGGCAATCTGTTCGTCGCCCAGTTCATCGGCTCGCCGGCGATGAACATCCTGCCGGCAACGATCGACAGGACCGGCAACCCCACCGTTGTCAGCCATGTCGGCGGCCGCAAGGCGACGGTGCCGATCGCAACGCCTGCCTCGGCGAAAGGCGCTGCGGTGAGCTTCGGGG
>NZ_SUEG01000208.1 GCF_005063415.1 Mesorhizobium sp. | reverse complement strand
GCCTTCGAGCGCATAGTCAACGTGCCGAAGCGCGGCCTTGGCGAGGGCACCATCCGCCAGATCCACGACACCGCCAGGGCGCTCCGCATCCCGATGCTGGAGGCGGCTGCAACACTCGCCGAAAGCGACGAGCTGAAGCCGAAGCCGCGCGCGGCACTGCGCGAGGTATCGGCCAATTTCGAGCGCTGGCAAAAGGCGCTGGAAACCACGCCGCACACCGAGCTCGCCGAGACCATCCTGGAGGAGAGCGGCTACACCGACATGTGGAAGAACGACCGTTCGGTCGAAGCGCCGGGGCGGCTGGAAAACCTCAAGGAGTTGATCCGCTCCATGGAGGAGTACGAATCGCTGCGCTCCTTCCTCGAACATGTCGCACTCGTCATGGACGCCGAGCAGAACGCCGAGCTCGACGCCGTCAACATCATGACGCTGCATTCGGCCAAGGGCCTCGAATTCGAAACCGTGTTCCTGCCCGGCTGGGAAGAAGGCCTGTTCCCGCACCAACGCTCGCTCGACGAGGGCGGCCGCTCAGGGCTGGAGGAGGAACGCCGCCTCGCCTATGTCGGCCTGACCCGCGCCAAGAAGAACCTGCACATCTGGTTCGTCTCCAACCGCCGCATCCACGGCCTCTGGCAATCGACTATCCCGTCGCGCTTTCTCGACGAACTGCCAGAAGCCCATGTCGAAGTTTCCGAGAGCGGCAACTCCTATGGCGGCTACGGCAATGCCTATGGCGGCGGCTCGTTCGCCTCCGGTCGTGGAGGCCAAGGTGCAGGCAGGCAGAACCCCTATGGAGCATCGCGCTTCGACAACATAGGCGGCAATAACGGCGCCGAGAAATCCGGCGCCTTCTCCAGCACCTATGCGACACCGGGCTGGCAGCGCGCTCAGGCCAACCGCACCGAAGCGGCCGACCGCAATTGGGGCACCCGCTCCGGCCACCAGGTCGAGCGTATCGGCTATGGCGAGACCGATTCCGGCTACGGTGCCGGCCGCACCTCGATCAAGGGCCGCACCATCGACGGCGAGCTGGTCGCCAAATCCGTCGCCGACACGCCGTCCCCCTTCAATGTCGGCGATCGCGTCTTCCACCAGAAATTCGGCAACGGCAACATCTCGGCAATCGAAGGCAATAAGCTGACCATCGACTTCGACAAGGCCGGCCAGAAACGCGTGCTGGACGGGTTTGTCACGGGAGTTTGAGGTCGCCGGTCGTTAGCGATACCGCGCCTGGTTCCACTTATGGCCAAGCAGCGACAAGATGATAATTAGTCCGTTGAAGAACTGGACGTAGAAGCCGCTCAGGCCCGCCGCCACGACGCCGGTCTGGATGAAAGAGACGGTGACCGCGCCGATCGCGCCGCCGACGACGGTGCCGATGCCGCCCCAGGTCGGCGTGCCGCCGACGAACACCGATGCCAGCACTGGCAAGAGATAACCGTCGCCCGCCGTCGGCCACCAGGTGAAGTTGATCATCACCGAGAAGGTGCCGGCGATTGCCGCGCCGATGCCGACGAAGACGAACACTTTCACCCTGACGCGCTTGACGTCGATGCCCATTTGCTGGGCGCTGTCGGGATTGTCGCCGACCACCTTGACCTGGGCGCCGAAGCGATGGCGGTTGTAGAGCAGCGCCGACAGCACGACGAAGGCGATGGCCCAGAAGATCTGCACCGGAATGCCGTAAAGCTGGCTGGAGAAGATCTTGTAGGCCCAGCTGTCGGCAAGGCCGGTCAGCGCCGTCGACCTGCCCTCGTTGATGATCTGGATCAGGCCGCGCAGCAGGAAATTCATGCCGAGCGTGGCGATCAGCGACGACAGCCCGCCATAGACGACCAGCGAGCCGACCAGGAAGCCGAGCAGCATGCCGGTGACCATTGCGGCGGCGATGCCGACGAACGGGTCGTAGCCGGCCTGCACGACCAGCGCGAACACCCAAGAGGCGAAGCCCATCGTCGCCGGAAACGACAGGTCGATCTCGCCGCAGGTGACGACGAAAACCAGCGGCACCACCACGAACAGCGCCACGGGCAGCGTGGTCAGCACGGAACTATAGAGATACCAGCTGGTGAAGACCGTCGGATTGGCGATCATGAACACCGCCATCATGACGATGAACACCGCAAGCGTGCCGAGTGCAGCGCGATTGTCGAGGACAAAGCCGCGCATACAGTGGTCGGACGGGTGTTTCCATGCCTTCGGGGCTTCGCTGCTGCCGAGAGGGGTTTGCAGATCGGGCTCCATTGTCTTGCTCATCGCGTTGCCTGCTCCCCGGCGTCGTGCAATCCCGCCAGTCCGCCGGGGTGTGCCACGTCTTCCATGAAATTGATGAGGTCTTCGGCCGACTTGACCTCGCTCCGGTCGGCGCTGAGCGCGACCTTGCCGCGATCGAGCACGACGAAGCGGTCGGCGATATCGAAGACGTGGTGGATATTGTGGCCGATGAACAGGATCGACCGGCCGCTCGCCCGCACCTGGCGCACGAAATGAAAAACCTTCGCCGTTTCGGTCAGCGACAGCGCCGTCGTCGGCTCGTCGAGGACGATCAGGTCGGCCTTCTTGTAGATGGCGCGGGCGATCGCCACGCCCTGGCGTTCGCCGCCCGACAGCTGGCCGACGATCGATTGCGGCGTGAACACCTTCGAGGTGAAGCCGATCTCGCGCATCAGCCGGCTCGCCTCCGCGATCTCCTTGTTGACCTTCAGCCAGCCAAGCCAGCCGGTGAGCTCGCGGCCCATGAAGATGTTGCGCACGATCGTCTGCTGAACGGCGAGCGCCCGGTCCTGGAACACCGTTTCGATGCCGGCGTCGCGCGAGCGCGCGGCGCTCCACCCGGTCACCGGTTTGCCGCGAATGAGGATTTCGCCGCTGGTCGGCTTGACCACGCCGGAAAGGATCTTGATCAGCGTCGACTTGCCGGCGCCGTTGTCGCCGATCAGGCCGACCACCTCGCCGCGGTCGACGCTGAGATTGACCCCGCCAAGCGCATAGACCTGGCCGTAGGACTTGCTGATGTCACGCAGTTCGATGAGGCGTTCGGCCATGGCGGTCCTCGCTTGATTTCGTGCCGGCGGTCTCGCCAGCGGCCCCGCCGGCCGGGCTAAATCCCGGCCGACGGCTTGGGAGGTCAGCGCAGCGCCTGCTTGGCCAGCTCGGCGACGATCTCATAATTCTGCGGCGTGACGAAGCCGGCACCGGTGTCGACATTCATCGGCGCCAGACCCAGCACCACCTGCTGGCAGAGGCTGAGGATTGGTAGGTAGCCTTGCATGAACGGCTGCTGGTCGGCCGTCAGCTGCACCCAGCCGCCCTTGAAGCCCTCGACGATCTGCGGGCTAGTGTCGAAGCCGAAGTTGAAGATGTCGCCCGGCTTCCTGCCCGCCGCCTGCATGTAAGTCGGCACATTGCCCAGCAGCTGCCCGCCGGGATAGCCGACCGCCTTGACGTCGGGATTGTTGAGCAGTGCTGCCGTGATCACCGGAATGGCCAGATTAGGGTCGGCGGCCCACTCGGTTTGAGAATTGATTTGAACGACGTCGATGCCGGCCTCTTTCAGTGCGGCGACCGTGCCGCGTTCGCGCGCGCCGCGGCTCTCGTTCTCGAACGGGCCGATCATGATCGCCTTGTCGCCGGCCTTGAGCCCGGCCAGCTTGAACGCCTCGGCGCCCAGCGCGCGGCCCTGCTGCTCCTGCTGGGCGCCGACATAGCCGCCGCCGAACGCCGCCGTGACCGTCGGCACCGGCACGTTCTGGTACATCATCTTGATGCCGTCCTTGTGCGCCTGTTCGGCCAGCGGCATGATGGCGGCGTCGCCCGGGTGGCCCATCATGGCGATGCCTTGGGGCTTGACCGCAACAGCCTCGCGCAACTGCTGCACCATCTTCTCCACGTCCCACCCAGAGAAGATATAGTCGACCTTGGGCCCGAGATCGGCGGCCGCCTGCTTGGCGCCATTATAGACGATGGTGCCGAACGCATCGCCCTCCGCCCCGCCGGCGAAGAAACGGATATGGACATCCTTGCACCATTGCGCATCGAGCGCCTGCGCCGGCAAGGTCGAGAGTGCGGCGGCGAGCGCCATCGCGGCCGCCGAGACGGTCGAGCGCAGAACTGTCCTTCTCATCATAATGCTCATGCACGTTCCTCCCTTTGTTCCCTCGCTAGCCGAGGGGTTTTGACGATCGCTTCGGCGTTGCGCCGCAGCCTCCAGCTGGCCGGCACCTCCCGCCGGCCGACTTCTCACACCGGGTTCGGCAGGTAGCTCGCGCCTCCCCGGCATTGTTGGAGATAATCCAGCGCACGCGCCTGGCCGGTGATCTCGAGATCGCCGCGATAGACCGGGTCGTGCCAGCCCTCGATGTCGATGGCTCCCTTGTAGCCGGCCAGCCGCAGCTCGCTGATCACCCTTGTCCAGTCGCTGTCGCCGAACCCCGGCGTGCGCATCTGCACGAACGGCAGGCGGCCGAACACGCCATGTTCGCGGATCACGTCCCAGCGCACCGTCGCGTCCTTGCCGTGGACGTGGAAGATGCGCGACGCCCATTTACGGATCTGCGGGATCGGGTCGATCAGGTAGACCAGCTGGTGGCAGGGCTCCCATTCCAGGCCGATATTGTCGTCCGGCACTTCGTTGAACATCAGCTCCCAGGCGTCCGGATTATGGGCGATATTCCAATCGCCGCTGGCCCAGTTGCCGTCCATCGCGCAGTTCTCGAAGGCAATGCGCACGCCCTTGTCGGCGGCACGTTTTGCCAGCTTCCCCCAGACCTCGCGGAAACGCGGCAGGCTGTCGGGCAGCGGCTTGCCGCGAATGCGGCCGGTAAAGCCGCTGACCATATTGGTGCCGAACAGATGCGCGTTGTCGATGATCGTTTCCCATGCCTGGAGCACGCCGCGATCAACTTCGCCGCTCTCCAGCGGGTTGCCGAACACCCCGATCGATGAAATGACGACATCGGCATCGCCGATCGCCTCGCGGATCTCGCCCGCCAGCCGCGGAATATCCTTGCCACCCAGCGTCTGCCAGAAAAACGGCTGGATGCTCTCGAAGCCGAGCGGCAGGATCTGCCTGACATAGGCGGCCGGATCGTCGAGATTGGCGCGCACCATGGTGCCGATCCTGATGTCGAGCAGCGGGTTTGGCATCATGATCCTTCCTGTGCAGCGATAGCGACCCGGCGCCCGGTTTCGGCGCTCTCGATCGCAGCGAAAACCATGGCCAGGCTCTTAATGTTGTCGGCGCCACGCGTCTCCGGCTCGGTGCCGGTTTCGACGGCGCGGACGAAATCCTGGATAATGCCGAGATGGCCGCCGACGCGATCGGCCGGGTCGAGCGGCGGTACGGCTATCGGTTCGGTGCGGTCGAACATGCCTTCACGGACCGGCCGCACGACTTCCGCCTTCAGCCCGTCCTCGCCGTCCCAGACAATGCTGCCGCGCTCGGCGACAAGACGCCATGTACTGTCCCAGCTGGTACGGAAGCCGGCCGCGCACCAGCTGCCGGCATAGGTGAACAACTTGCCACCGCCGAGGTCGAAGCTTGCGGTAGCCGACGACCCTTGCCGATACCAGGAATTGGCCGGCTCCCACTCCTGGCAATAGACACCGGCCGGCTCGCCGGCCACCATGTAGCGGGCCGCATCGAATGTGTGGATCGCCATATCGAGCAGCAGCACATGGCGCATCTCTTCGCGAAAACCGCCGAAATGCGGCGCAACGAAGAAATCGGCGTGGATGCTGGTCGCAGCACCAATGACGCCGGAATCGAGAAAGCGCCGGATGCGCCGGACGTTGGCGACATAGCGGCGGTTCTGCACGACGGCATGGATGCGCCCGGCGCTGCGGGCGGCCTCGACAATGGCACGCGCATTGTCCGGGCTGTCGGCCAGCGGCTTTTCGGTCAAGAGATGGCAATGGTGGGCAAAGGCGGAAAGCGCGACCTCGCGGCGGGCGGCGGGAACCACCACGTCGAATACCGCGTCGGGCCTGGTCTGGTCGAGTACGGCGTCGAGGTCGGTTCCGATGATGGCGCCCGAAAGCTCGTATTCGCGCGCCCTTGCCCGCGCCCTTTCGGCGTCGAGATCAACCAGGCCGACAATGGTGAGCCCGTCAATCTGCCTGGCCGCATCGAGCCAGGCTTTGCTCATCGCTCCGCAGCCGACCAGGACGACATTGATCATCCAGCACTCCTCCCTCTCGGCCCCTCCAGACCGATCGTCACGGCATTCACGGCAGGGCCGTAAACCTTTTCCGTAAACGTTTACGAGAACACACCCGATGGCGTACAATGTCAATTAGCCGGTGCGAAAAATTGTCCTGCCGCCTTGGCCCGAAGAGCCGCCGGTGCTAGCCAAGCAAGGGGGAGAACTGTCCTTTGGCGTCCAGTATTCACGACCTTGCGCGTCACCTGAACATTTCGATCGGCACGGTGTCGCGCGCGCTCAACGGCCGCGCTGATGTCAATGCCGACACACGGCAGCGCGTGCTCGATGCGGCCAAGAAGCTGAATTATTCGCCGAACCAATCCGGCCGCAGTTTGCGGCGCGGCGCCACCCATTCGATCGCCTTCATGCTGCAGCCGCATCCGGGCGACCAGGAATATGGCGAGCCGTTCTTCATTCCGTTCCTGACCGGGCTGCAGGCCAAGCTCGCCGAAAGCGGGCTCGACCTGATCGTGGTGATGGGCGCGCCGGGTGACTATCAGCAGGAGCGCCTGCGCCGTGTCGTCGAGACACGCCGGGCCGATGCCGTGGTGCTGGCCTGGACGCGGCGCGAGGACGAGCGCATCGACTATTTGACCCAGGCCGGCTTCCCGTTCGCGACGCTCGGGCGCAGCCGCTCCGGCGGCGATGCCTACCCCTCGCTCGACCTCGACTTCGAAAAAGCGGGGGCTGACGCGGTCGATCGTCTCGTCGCGCGCGGCCACCGTCGCATCGCCGCCGTCCGCCCGTCGCTCGACCTCAACTTCGGCTATTTGTTCCTCGCCGGCTACCGCAAGGCGTTGCGGCAGCACGGCATCGAATTCGACCCCGAGCTGATCGCCGACGGCTTCATCAACGAGGCCGGCGGCTACGCCGTGACGCCGAAGGTCATGCGCTCAAAGGA
>NZ_SUEG01000207.1 GCF_005063415.1 Mesorhizobium sp. | reverse complement strand
TCTCCGACCGCTTCGCGGCCACCTCTCCCCCGCTCTGCGGGGGCGAGGAACCCAAACCTTGTTAGGTCGCGCCGCCTGCGCCTCCGCCTCCACCGCCCTGCAGTTTCAGGAACTGGCTGAGCAAATCCACCGGCAGCGGGAACACGACCGTCGACGAGCGTTCGCCGGCGATGTCGTGCAGGGCCTCGAAATAGCGCAGCTGCATGGCTTGCGGCTCCTCGGCCAGCATCTTGCCGGCCTCGACGAGTTTTGCCGCCGCCTGCTGTTCGCCGTCGGCGTTGATCACCTTGGCGCGCCGCAGCCGTTCGGCCTCTGCCTGCTTGGCGATGGCACGGATCATGTTCTCGTTGAGGTCGACATGCTTGATCTCGACATTGGAGACCTTGATGCCCCAGGCATCGGTGCGCTGATCGAGAATCTCCTGGACATCGCTGTTGAGCTTGTCTCGCTCGGCCAGCATTTCATCGAGCTCGTGCTTGCCGAGCACCGACCGCAGCGTGGTCTGCGCCAGCTGGTTGGTCGCGGCCATGAAGTCCTCGACCTGGATGACCGCCCGCTCGGCGTCGACGATACGAAAATACAGAACGGCGTTGACCTTTACCGAGACGTTGTCGCGCGAAATCACGTCCTGCGGCGGCACGTCCTGGACCACCACTCGCAGGTCGACCTTCACCATCTGCTGCACGAAGGGGATGAGAATGATAAGGCCGGGGCCCTTGACCCCGGTGAAGCGGCCGAGCGTGAAGACCACGCCGCGCTGATATTCCCGCAGGATGCGAATGGCCGCGGATAGGAACATGACCACGACGAGCGCTGCTGCCAGATAGGCCATATAACCGATGATCATTGCCTTGCTCCATCGCTTCTCACATTGCGGCGCCGTATCGTCAGCACAAGACCCCTGACATCAGCCACCTCGACGCTGTCGCCCACTGCAAGCGGTTCGTCGGCTTTTGCCCGCCAGCGCTCGCCCCGGGCGAGCACGTGGCCCTCGCTGCCCTGCCAGTCGAGGACCTCCGCCGGCAGCCCCTGCATGGCCTGTGAGCCAACACGCGGAACGTTCTTGCGGGCCGCCCACAGATAGCTGCCGGTCAACAGCGCCAGGCCGAGCGTCAGGACGGCGGCGGTGCCGATAACGGCCCACGACATCTCGAAGCCGGGCCCCTCGATCTTGAGCAGCATGGCAGCGCCCAGCAGAAACGCAGCCACGCCTCCCAGCCCAAGGACCACTGTCGGGTTCAAGGCTTCGACGACGAGAAAGATGATGCCAAGCAGCATCAAGGCAAGGCCGGCATAACTGATCGGCAGGAGATTGAGCGCATAGAGCCCGAGCAGAAGGCAAATCGTGCCGATCACGCCGGGCGCGACCGCGCCCGGGCTCGTGAACTCGAAGACGAGGCCATAGACGCCGACCAGCATCAGGATGACGGCGATGTTCGGGTCCGTGATGACGGCGAGAAGCCGGATGAGCCAGCCTGGCTCAAGCGTTTCAACCGGTAGCCCTTTCGTCGCCAATGCCTCTTTCTTGCCTGCGATCTCGACGGTCCGGCCGTCGGCCAGTTGAAGCAGTTCGGTGGTGTCGCGGGCGACGAAGTCGATGACATGCTCCTGCAGCGCCGCGCCGGCCGACAGGCTGGCCGCCTCGCGCACGGCCTTTTCACCCCATTCGGCATTGCGCCCGCGCAATTCAGCCAGACTGCGGATCAGGGCAACGGCATCGTTCGTCGCCTTGGCGATCATCGCGTCGCCCGCCGGTGCGTTCTTCTTGTCCGCCTCCGGGCCATCGTTCTTGCCGCCGGGAAACGATGGCAGCGGCCCGCCCATCTCGATCGGCGTTGCCGCGCCCAGATTGGTGCCGGGCGCCATCGCCGCTACATGGGTGGCGTAGAGGATGTAGGTTCCGGCGCTCGCCGCGTGCCCGCCGGCGGGCGCGACATAGCCGATGACGGGAACCGGCGAGGCTAGGATGCCGGCGATCATCTCGCGCATGCTAGTAACCAGCCCGCCGGGCGTGTCCATCTGCAGGATGACAGCCTGGGCGTTCCGGTCCGCGGCCAC
Organism: Mesorhizobium sp.; assembly: GCF_005063415.1. GTDB lineage: Bacteria > Pseudomonadota > Alphaproteobacteria > Rhizobiales > Rhizobiaceae > Mesorhizobium. Next base: position 5,051 of record NZ_SUEG01000207.1, on the reverse strand, counting down.
CGCCAGCGCTTCCTCGAGCTGCCTGGCACTCGCCGGACCGATGGCGCCGTCTATCTCGACGCGCAACACAATTTTCTCCCGGCCGTTCGCCTCTCCGGTTGCCGAAGAGGGACAAACGGCCGCAACAGCCACGAAAGTCGCGGCAAGCAGGACCGCACGCGCGAGTTTCACGCTCAAAGCTCCACACCCTAGAATATGGGCTGGATTTTGCCGAAATCCATGAGAACGCTCATCAAACCGGCCCGGGCACTGGGTGATGCTTCGCTCTGTGCATAACTTCGTTGGCTGGAAGCGGGCGGTTTGCAATCTCAGGCACGGCGTCAGCCGGCTTCGCTCCGGCATACGCCCACGCGGTCGGCATCATCTTCCATCATGCGAAGCGATCGGTCGACGTGACCGGGGATGCATGGCGGTGAATGCCATGAACGCCGCTCCGAACAAGCCCGTTACTCGGGCTGACATCCGATGATATCTTCGATAATCTCGGCCGGTTGATCGACAATATCGACTATCCCTTGCATTATTTGGACAACGCTGTCGCGCTACTGAAGGTAGTCAAGTAAAAGGAACGGCCATGAAATGTTTGGTGTTGTCGATTTTTGCAATCCTATTTTCCACATGGGCGCACGCCCATGTTCCGCCAACAGGCCGCGCTTATGCGAAGGATTTGTTCGCCAAGTTCGATGAGCTTTTGCAGCAGCGCCGGATTGAAGGCAAATTGCCAAATCTTGAAGATCCAACGGACCGGGATCTACTGCACAAGATTTGGGACGGCGAGGCTTTGATAGGTTCGCCGCCATACGATGAGAGCGACCTGGAAGCACTGTCTTTCGTAATGGACAGAAGTGGGTCGCTACTCGCGCTCTATGGCCAGGCTAACCCGCTGCCTTTGCAGGATGAAGCCACGCAGTCGTTTGCACTTGTGTTTCGGGCTGCTGCCGCTTCCCAGCTAGCTTTCAATGATTTCCTGGCGCACCAACCCAACGCTGCCGAAATGTTGCGAGCCAACGGTGCCAAAGCTCGAGGAGGCATAGAGAAAATGTTTCGTGGCGCCTCAATTTTTCTGGCTGACCCGGCGCTGAAGCAGGGGAACAAGATAGTTCTTATTGAATCGCTAAGAGCCGATGGTCCCTATCTCGCGCAGAGCATCTCTCCAGACCATCGCCAGGCCCTGATCGATTTGTTTGTCCCGTCGGTTGGCCAGCTTCCCATGCCTGCCCAAGAATCGCTCAAGATCTTTATGCAGAAAATCAAAGCGGCCGGCTGCGATCTGTTGTGTGCTGACGGAATGTAATACCGATGGAGATTGGTATCGTTCGAACCGGTGTGGGCGATCTGTTCGGGAACATCCGCCAGGAGTCGAAGGCGACCCCTGTCCGCCCCGCGCTGCTTGCTTGCGTCACTTGGGCTTCGACTGGCTGACTATCGAGTCGCCGCCAGCAGCTCAGGCCCGAATCAGCGCCAGCTCTTCGGCAGTCAGATGGCGTGCCTTGCCTTTGGCAAGCTCGCCGAGTTGCAATGGGCCGATCGCGATCCGCACCAGGCGCAGCACCTCGATGTCGTGGGCGCCGAGCAGCCGGCGGATATGGCGGTTGCGGCCCTCGTCTAGCACGATTTCCAGCCAGGCGGTGCTGGTGCCGCCGCGCAGCAGCTCGATGGACCGGGCCGTCAGCAAGTCGCCGTCGACTGTCGCACCGGCGCGCAACCGCACCAGCATGGCCTCGTCGGGCAGGGCGCCGATCTGCACGTGATAGGTCTTGGCGACATGCGAGGCGGGGTCGAGCAGGCGCTGCGCGAAGCGCGTGTCGTTGGTCATCAGCAGCAGGCCTTCGCTGGCCTTGTCGAGGCGGCCGACCGGCGACACGAAAGGCAGGTCGAGCCCTGCCAGGCAGTCATAGACGGTGCCGCGGTCCTGCGGGTCGTCGCGCGTGGTGACCAGGCCGCGCGGCTTGTGGAGCATCAGATAGACCTTGCGCTCGGCGGCGACGCGGCGGCCGTCGACCTCGATGCGGTCGCGGCCTGGATCGACGCGCATCGAGCCGTTGCGCACGATCTTGCCGGCGACCCGCACGCGCCCCTCGGCAACCAGAAGCTCGGCCTGCTTGCGCGAGCACAGGCCAAGCTTCGACAGCGCGCGGCACAGGCTGACGCCGGGAGGCTGGGTCCCGGGGGCAGGGCGTTGCCGGGCAATGTTCGGTCGCGGCGACATGGCGTTGCCTGTGGATTCTTGTATACGAGCATCCCACTATAGCCGGCCGCCGGCTATGTCCACGGAAGGGAACTGCATGTCTTTTGCATCATGCGCAGCAGCTGCGAGGACTTGCAAGAAAACAGCCATTCGCCTTTGCCTGCTGCTCGCCTTCCTGCCGGCATCGCCGGCGCATGCCGGCTGGCAGGCGGTCGAGAAGGTCGAGACCTATGCCATCTCAGGGCAATCCGGGCCGGAGCTCTACGTCTCGATCGGGGGGCGCGGGCCGCTGCTCGGCGAGCGCCGCGTCATCGCGCATACCAATTTCAAGCTGACCTGGGTGAGGGACTACCAGCCGCAAGGCGATGCCTGCGTGCTGGTGTCGGCGCGGCCGAAGCTGATCATCACCTACACCTTGCCGAAGCCGGCCGCGCGGCTGCCGGGCGCAATCCAGAAAAACTGGGAGGTTTTCGCAGCCGGCCTCGCCGCCCACGAGAAGGTGCACGGCGCCAGCATCGTCGACATGGTGCACAAGATCGAGGCGGCCACCATCGGCCTGACCGTCGCCGATGACCGCGCCTGCAGCAAGATCAGGGCGGAAGTGACGAGACGGCTCGCCGGAATTTCGCAGGCACAACGCAAGGCGAGCCGCGATTTCGACCGGGTCGAATTCGGCCCGGGCGGCAAGCTGCGGCAGCTTGTGTTCACGCTGATGACCGGGGGATAGTCGAAGCAGGGCAAGGTCGGCGGGACAGCACCCCCTTCTGTCCTGCCGGACATCTCCCCCTCAGGTGGGGGGATTGGATGTCACCCCTGATTTGGCCAATCGCGAACGTTGCAAAAGGAGTGCTGCCGACGAAGCTGCCGATCTCCCCCCTTGAGGGGGAGATGGCCGGCAGGACAGAGCGGGGTGGCGCAGCGCATCGACGTCTGCAGGCTGACCTCACGCCTGCTCGGTCGGATAGAGCGTCAGGATGTTGACGTTGACCCGTGGCGGCTGCGTCACAGCATACAGGATGGCGGCGGCGATGTCCTCGCTTTCCAGCTGCTCCATATCGCCCAGCCTTTGCTCGACCGCCTGGCGTACATCGGCGCGCATATTCTGGGTGAACTCGGTCTTGACGGCGCCAGGCTCGATGCAGGTCACGCGGATGCCGTCCTTGCCGATCTCGCGGCGAAGCGATTCCGCCATCGCGCTTACCGCGTGCTTGGTGCCGGAATAGACCACCGAAGGGTGGATATAACGGCCGGTGCCGGAAGAAACGACGACGATGTGGCCGGCGTCTTGCCGCTGCATCGACGGCAGCGCCGCATGGATCGGATAAAGCAGGCCCAGAATGTTGACGTCGACCATCCGGCGGTATTCTTCCGGCGTCGTATTGCGGAACGGCGCGGCGACGCCGACGCCGGCAACCGCAAGCAGAATGTCGAGCCGGCCGTACTCCTGCAGGACCCGTTCGACCATTGCCGTGGCTTGCGCTTCGTCGGTGACGTCGACGGCAATCGGCAGCGCCGTGCTGCCGGTCTCACGGATACGCCTCGCCAGATCGTCCAGGCGCTCGGCGCGCCGCGCGGCAATCGCCAGCGTGGCGCCCTCGGCCGCCAGCGCCAAGGCTGTGGCCTCGCCGATGCCTGAGGAGGCGCCCGTTACCAAGGCGACTTTGCCGCCCAGTTTTCCTGTCTGCATCTTTTTTCTCCTGACGCTTTGGACACGCCGTGAAGCTAGGGCGCAGGCTTTCGGGCAACAATGCTGATCGAAAACCGAATCCACCGTTGGAGTTCCTGGGCGCAATATGCGGCGGCGCCCGCTCCCCGCAGAGTACCGCAAGGCATGCGGGACAGTGCCCTCCGGCAAGCCCATGTGTGCGCAATTTCCTTCGAGCGAACGAGCGGGCCTTGACGTGACTGGAGCTGTTGCGTCTTGATACGGGGCTGCGGGGTTTCGCATGAAAACAGCTGATCGACTATGTCTGCAGGTGGCTTGTTTGCGTGCGACGCGCTTGCATCCAATCTCGCGACTGAGCGCAAGATGAAGGTCCTCATCGTCTATTGCCATCCCTGCACGGACAGCTTCAATGGTGCCGTGCGCGATACGGTGCTGGAGACGCTTGCCGAAAGCGGCCATCAGGTCCACCTGCTCGACCTCTATGCGACCGGCTTCGATCCAGTCATGCGCACGCAGGAATGGCGCGGTTACCACGACAAGGCGGAGAACCTGCAACCGGTGGACCAACACGCGCAGGAGCTGCTCTGGGCGGAGGCGGTCGTCTTCATCTATCCGACCTGGTGGTACGGCCTGCCGGCGATGCTGAAAGGCTGGCTGGAGCGCGTGCTGGTGCCGGGCTTCGCTTTCGAGATGCCGACCGCTCGACGCGGTCCGCGGCCCAAATTGCGGCACATACGCCGGGTGATGGCAATGACCACATGCGGCGCCACGCCGCTGATGTCGTGGATCATGGGACAACCGGGCCGGCGGACCCTGCTGCGCGGCTTCCGCTCCGTCTGCCATCCGCTGTGCCGAACCAAATTCCTGGCGCTCTACCGGATGGACAGCGTCTCGGCCGCCGGACGCCAGGCGCATTTGGAGCGGGTCAGGAAAGCGGTTGCCGGTCTTGGCCGCGCTGATGCGGTCGCCGCCGCCGTGCCTGGCTGATTTGGCCGGGCGGGCAGCGGGCGATCGCTTTGGACAGGCGATAGCTTCGCTGAAGTCGGCGCCGCCCTCATGGCCCTGCCGGGCACTTCTCCGCATGACGGCAGGGCTATCGCATATGGCGGCCCCCTCATCCGGCCGCTGCGCGGCCACCTTCTCCCCGCTGGGGAGAAGAGGCTGGCATCAACGCTGGCGACCTCCTCTCCCCTGGGG
>NZ_SUEG01000206.1 GCF_005063415.1 Mesorhizobium sp. | reverse complement strand
CCCCTACCCCCCTACTCCCCTACTCCCTCATTTTCGGGGTTACATCCGGCAAAACTCTTCCCTATAAGGCCCTCCTAGCCTGATACCAGAATCGCGAGCACAACCGGCCGGGTCATCCCGTCCGGCTTTTTGTGCAAGCCGCCCGCCGAACGGACCCTCGACATGCCAAGACGCACCGACATCAAGTCGATCCTGATCATCGGGGCCGGCCCCATCGTCATCGGCCAGGCCTGCGAGTTCGACTATTCCGGCACCCAGGCCTGCAAGGCGCTCAAGGAAGAGGGTTTTCGCGTCATCCTGGTCAATTCCAATCCGGCCACCATCATGACCGACCCGGAACTGGCCGACGCCACCTATATCGAGCCGATCACGCCCGAAGTTGTCGCCAAGATCATCGCCAAGGAGCGGCCCGACGCGCTGCTGCCGACCATGGGCGGGCAGACCGCATTAAACACCGCTTTGTCGCTGCGCCGCATGGGCGTGCTCGACCGCTATCAGGTCGAGATGATCGGCGCCGATGCGCACGCCATCGACAAGGCCGAGGACCGCGCGCTGTTTCGCGAGGCGATGAACAAGATCGGCCTGGAAACGCCGAAGTCGATGTTGGCCAACGCCACCGACGTCAAGAATGCCGACCGCAAGACACACGAGGCCGAGCGCGCCGCGCTGAAAGCGGAAAAGCCCGAAAACCTCGATGCCGCGCTCGATGCGCTGGAGACGCGCTGGAACCTTGGCGAGGGCGACCGCAAGCAGCGCTATATCAGCCACGGCATGGCGATCGCCGCCCAGGCGCTCGACCATGTCGGCCTGCCCGCCATTATCCGCCCCTCCTTCACCATGGGCGGCACCGGCGGCGGCATCGCCTACAACCGCGCCGAATTCTTCGAGATCGTCCAGTCCGGCCTCGACGCCTCGCCGACCACCGAAGTGCTGATCGAGGAGAGCGTGCTCGGCTGGAAGGAGTATGAGATGGAGGTCGTCCGCGACAAGGCCGACAATTGCATCATCATCTGCTCGATCGAGAACATCGACCCGATGGGCGTGCATACGGGAGACTCGATCACCGTCGCCCCAGCGCTGACGCTGACCGACAAAGAATACCAGATGATGCGCAACGCCTCGATCGCGGTGCTGCGCGAGATCGGCGTCGAGACCGGCGGCTCCAACGTGCAGTTCGCCGTCAACCCGGCCGACGGCCGCCTGGTGGTGATCGAGATGAACCCGCGCGTCTCGCGCTCGTCCGCACTTGCCTCCAAGGCGACGGGTTTTCCCATAGCCAAGATCGCCGCAAAACTCGCCGTCGGCTATACGCTGGACGAGCTGGAGAACGACATCACCGGCGGCGCCACGCCGGCCTCGTTCGAGCCGAGCATTGACTACGTCGTGACCAAGATCCCGCGCTTTGCCTTCGAGAAATTCCCCGGCGCCGAGCCTGTACTGACCACCTCGATGAAGTCGGTCGGCGAGGTCATGGCCATTGGCCGCACTTTCCAGGAATCGCTGCAGAAGGCGCTACGCGGGCTGGAGACCGGCCTGACCGGTCTGGACGAGATCGAGATCCCCGGCATCGGCCACGGGAACGCGCCAGCCAGCCATGTCGATGACCGCAACGCCATCCGCGCCGCCTTGGGCACGCCGACGCCGGACCGGCTGCGCATGGTGGCGCAGGCGATCCGCATGGGCACCTCGCTGGAAGACGTGCACGCAATGTGCAAGATCGACCCCTGGTTCCTCGAGCAGATCGCCGGCATCCTTGCCATGGAGGATCGCATCCGCGAGCACGGCATCCCCGAGGACGCCGCCAATCTGCGCATGCTGAAGGCGATGGGGTTTTCGGACGCCCGCCTCGCGTCGCTAGTCAGGAAAGACGTCGAAGACGTCCAGAAGATTCGTGACAAGCTCGACGTTCATCCCGTCTACAAGCGCATCGACACGTGCGCCGCCGAGTTCGCCTCGCCCACCGCCTACATGTACTCGACGTATGAGGTCCCGTTCGCCGGCGCGCTCGCCAACGAGGCGCAGGTCTCCTCGCGCAAAAAGGTCGTCATCCTCGGCGGCGGCCCCAACCGCATCGGCCAGGGCATCGAGTTCGACTATTGCTGCTGTCATGCCGCCTTTGCGCTGCGCGACGCCGGCTTCGAGGCGATCATGGTCAACTGCAACCCGGAGACCGTGTCGACCGACTACGACACCTCCGACCGGCTCTATTTCGAGCCGCTGACGCCGGAAGACGTGCTGGAGATCCTGCGCGCCGAACAGGCCTCGGGCGAGCTGGTCGGCGTCATCGTGCAGTTCGGCGGCCAGACGCCGCTGAAGCTGGCCGACGCACTGGAGAAGGCCGGCATCCCGATCCTCGGCACCTCGCCCGACATGATCGACTTAGCCGAGGACCGCGACCGCTTCCAGAAGCTGCTGCACAAGCTCGGCCTCAGCCAGCCGAAGAACGGCATCGCCTACTCGGTCGAGCAGGCCCGCCTCGTTGCCGGCGAGCTCGGCTTCCCGCTGGTGGTGCGCCCGTCCTATGTGCTCGGCGGCCGTGCCATGCAGATCATCCACGACGAAAGCATGCTGCAATCATACCTGCTCGACACCGTGCCCGGCCTGGTACCGGAGGACATCAAGCAGAAATACCCCAACGACAAGACCGGCCAGATCAATACGCTGCTCGGCAAGAACCCGCTTCTGTTCGATACCTATCTCTCAGGCGCCATCGAGGTCGATGTCGATTGCCTCTGCGACGGCAGGTCGACCTACGTATCCGGCATATTGGAGCACATCGAGGAGGCCGGCATCCATTCGGGCGACTCGGCCTGCTCGCTGCCGGTGCACTCGCTGCCTTCGGAGCTCGTCGACGAGCTCGAGCGCCAGACGGCCGCCCTTGCCCGCGCGCTCAATGTCGGCGGCCTGATGAACGTGCAGTACGCGATCAAGGACGGCACCGTCTATGTGCTGGAGGTCAACCCGCGCGCGTCGCGCACCGTGCCGTTCGTCGCCAAGACCATCGGCCGGCCGATCGCGAAAATCGCCGCCCGCATCATGGCCGGCGAAAGCCTGGAAGACGCCTTCGCCCATTACGGCGCCATGCCCGACCCGCGCAATCCCGGCCACATCGCCGTCAAGGAAGCGGTATTCCCCTTCGCCCGCTTCCCCGGCGTCGATATCTTGCTCGGCCCGGAAATGCGCTCGACCGGCGAGGTCATGGGCCTCGACCGCGACTTCGCGCTCGCCTTCGCCAAGAGCCAGCTAGGCGCCGGCGTCGACCTGCCGCGCTCCGGCACCCTGTTCGTCTCGGTGCGCGATGAGGACAAGAAAGGCATCCTGCCGGCGGTCAAGCGCCTCGCCGGCCAGGGCTTCAAGGTGCTCGCCACCTCAGGCACCGCCCGCTTCCTCGCCGAGAACGGCGTCGCGGCGGAGAAGATCAACAAGGTGCTCGAAGGCCGCCCGCACATCGAAGACGCCATCCGCAACCGCCAGGTGCAGATCGTCTTCAACACCACGGACGGCCAGAAAGCGGTGTCGGACTCAAAATCGCTGCGCCGGGCGACGCTGATGCAGAAGGTGCCGTATTACACGACGCTGTCGGGCGCGGCTGCGGTGGCGGAAGCGATTGCAGCGCTGAGAGCTGGGAGCCTGGAGGTTCGGCCGCTGCAGGAGTATTTCGCCTAATGCGATTAGCCAATCTCCCTCCTTGTGGGGGAGATGGCCGGCAGGCCAGAGGGGGGCGCTGTCCCGTCAAGTCAGATCAGACCTAACCAGACGCGCCTCGCATAAATCTGACAGAAGCCTCGCCTGACAACGAATACGGGATGCGACCGCCGACAGCGCTCGCAGCAGCGGCGATATCAACCACAAGCTCTCGCCATTCCGCGTCTAAATGTGGAAACAGATCGTCGATGGAAACTGAGAAATTTCTTGCTGCGTCAGGACGATTTTCGAAATGAACAAACAGCGAGTTCGCGGACGCACGCCGAGCAAATCGGCCTAAATCGTCAGCTGAAATTTCAATCGTTCCGCCTCGCTTTCCATCAAATCTTACGCTCTCAGCTACGGCTATTGACTTGACGCTGGTAGCATGGACCTGGATAAACGGCAGCGGAATTCCTGTCTTAAGAAAATCACGTAGGTGAAATCTATTCATGCTGGTTATAACGTTAGCTAACAAGAACATTACAAACTGCTTGTCGCGATACTCAATGATGGCGTGGCTGACACAGCTAATGACCGCCGATATCCTCCCCACCGTTCCGACATCAGAAAAACCTTTCCTAAGCACGTCCATAGCGAGCGCAGTTCTACCGGAAGAGACCAAATTATAGTAGTATAAATATATATTCTGCTCGGTAATATTGTACTTTCTCAGCACAGAGATTTCGCGAGATATTCGCTCATCTCCAGAGCATATGGCGATGACTCTCTCCTCAACGCCGCCAAGAATATGACCTAGGCCCTGGCGAAGATTCTCTCTACCAAGCTTAGGCCCCTCTGCGATAAAAGAAAGTATCTCATTATTGGCGCTCCGATTAAAATCCCGATACATTTCAACCGTAAATTTCTCGTGACAGAAAAAGGCAGCAACCAGGTATTCCATGTAACTTTTATGCGGAAAATAATAAGCTCTATTCTTCTTCGTACCTGAGCTTTAAAGTACCTGTTTAGATATAAATCTATCTCGGAACCATTTAGAAGAGAAACTTCAACCTTTTCGATTTTTCCCTCTCCCTTATGGATCCCGCCAAAAAGAGAGTTCATTATTCTATTCTCCTCATCGTCGCTAAAAAATGAATCAGGACGGCCGAGAACAATTACTTTGGATCTCCCTTCGAAAAGAGGCTTCATCTGCTCAAATATAACCGCGAAATCATCGATGTCCATCGCGTGACGCATCACATCAAACCCATCCAAGATGAGTAGAAGCTTCCCGAGTCGCGCCATCTCTAGGAACAGTGCGTAAGAAAATTCCTTAACCGCCGGCCTCCCGTCAGCACCGCTCAGAGACGCACGGATTAACGCAGGCAAATCTTGCTTCGTGTACAAGCCGCCCAGTGAAAATCTTATTGGTATCCGGTCAAAATCGCCGGCAATGTATTCCTTTGAATAGTAAGAACTTACAAATAAACTATAGCTTGTTTTCCCAACTCCATATCCTCCGTAGACAACTAATCCGGACGAATCTGAGGTCATCCATTTTTTCGTGTATTCGAATACCGTCTGATCGCTGTCCATGATTCTGGAGTGTATAAAATTCTTAGAAGAGTCGTGATTTTCGAATTCAAGTATATTATCGGTAATGAGTAAACGAAAATTCATAAGGGACGATTGAAATCCCTCGAATGTTGTGTATGCAACTCCTGGGAGGTTGTTTATGGTAGACCTTGGCGACGACGCCAGCTCAATTCTCCCAACGATCCAAAGAGAATCTATTTCTCTGCTAATGATCGACGGGGAATACAGGTTGTATATCTTAGATATGTCTTCGCTGGTCAGCGACTTTTTCCAATCTTTTGCTTCAATAGCAACTTTTCTTGGAAAAATGACGTTGGTATCATCCACATAGAATACATCAGCTGTCGTGGCGGCGAGTCTTTTTTCTACGGTAACATCCCTGAATTTGACCCTCAGAAGCTGAGCAATGTTATCCCTTTAGTTCGGATCCCGCAATTTTCTGCACTTTGAATTTCCCCCAGTCCCCGAGACGAGGTTATCGCGCCACTTTCAACCCTAATCAACACGTTTGTTTCTCCTGCCCTCGGACCATTGTTCATTATCTTGGCGAGTAGGGCATTGCCGCGGACCACGTAGCTGAGCGGCCCGGAATTCCACCACAGTGAAACACCCATACTGCCGTTGCACGCTCCATTCCGCCCTGCCCCCTCTGAATCCATAAGGTTGCGCAGGATCTCGCTGATGGCAAGTTGGCGCGCAGGCCTGGCCGGAACTCGGAAACCTCCTTGACTCCACCGCGGCACACTCGTTCTCGATATCAAATTCCATCGGCCACGACGCCACCGGCACAAAGCTGTGCGCCTGCAGGCTCACCGCGAAGGTTCCCGTCGCGTCGATACAATGGCGCAGCGCCTTAGCGTCGCCTCGGCCCTGCTTGGGAGCTTGTCCGCCCGCCGCGGGAAACCAGTGCCGACGATCGCCTCAATCAGAGAAACCCAATAAACCGCCCCGCAAACAGCACGGACGTCCACAGCACCAGCGAAAGCATAGCGAGCACGGTCACGGCTCCACCGGCCGGCTCGTCACCGCCTTTTGCGCGGCGCACGAAGACCAAGAAGTTGGCGCCAGCGAGAAGGATAAGCCCCATCTTGGCGAGGAAGATCGGCATCGCCACATATTCGCTCGCCCTAACCGAAAACAGCAGCGACCCCGTGACGAGTGCTCCGCCAAACGCGCCCAATGCGGTGCGGCGCAGCAGTGTGACGAACGGCGCCTGCGGCAGCGCGCGGAAGGCGCCCAGGATCCTGAGGTCCATCAGCCAGACGCTGGTCAGCAGCGTGCCGATCGACATGATGTGCAGCGCATTGACTATGGGGTAGGCGACGAAGGAGGCCTTCAGTCCCCGCACAAGCGCGAGTTGCTCGATGCCGGCGAAAAACCCGTCCATTCAGGCCGGCGGCACGCGGTCGGGATAGACATCGTAGGTCTTGCCGCCGACGATGATGCGGACTGCCTTCATGCGCTTTTCACTATCGTCGCGCGAGCGATGGCCGATCGCCGTCACCTCGTCGCCGACCTTGGCAACACCTTCCTTGAAGCCGGCGGCAATCGTGCGGGACGGCGGCGCCATCTCCACCCGCCAGACCTCGCCCTTGGTGTCGACATCCAGAGTGGCGTGCGGATTGCCGATATAGATGGCCGTGATCTTGCCCTTGAGTTCGAAAAGCCCGTCCTGCGTCCACGACCAGCCATGATGGGCATAGGCTGCGGTGGCGCCGGCAAGCATCACCGCCGCTGCCAGCGTGACGTTCCGGTTGAAAGGTGACAGCATCGCTCGTCTCCTCGTTTCCGGCATTGAAGGGTAGGTCAGCGCGCGGCAGCGTCAAATCACATGAGGGCCTTTTGGGTCGCCGCGCTCCACAGCCACGGTAACGGCATGGATCCTAGGGTCTGCGCTCCGCTTCGCGTTCGCTCCGCCCTAGGATGACGAAG
>NZ_SUEG01000205.1:4364-7280 GCF_005063415.1 Mesorhizobium sp. | reverse complement strand
CACCCCCCTCTGTCCTGCCGGACATCTCCCCCGCAAGGGGGGAGATCGGCAGCTTTACCGCCAGCTCTTCCTCGGCAGAAATTGGCGAAAACCGAGATGAGGGCGCAATCTCCCCCCTTGCGGGGGAGATGTCCGGCAGGACAGAGGGGGGTGTGCAGGATCGCCTGCCTCTCAAACTGTCCGAGTCAACGCCTTCGCCGATTGGCCTCTCCCCTCTCAACGGCACCGCAACCGCCCTCGGCATCGGCCTGCCCTTCGGCAGCATGCCAGCGCAAAAACTTACCGATCTCACCCAATACGCCCTCACCCTCGGCGCCACTGAAATCCGCTTGGCGGCAAGTCGCGCGCTGCTTTTGCTTGGCCTCTCCCCAGCCGCATGTCTTTCACTCCAGAAAACCGCCGCAATCCTCGGCTTTGTCACCGACGCAGCTGATCCGCGCACGAAAATCGCCGCCTGCCCCGGCGCACCCGCCTGTGCCTCGGGCCGCATCGCGACACGCGACATCGCCGAGACCATCGCCGTGGAAAACCGCGACATCCTCGATTCCTCGCTCACATTGCACATCTCCGGCTGCGCCAAGGGCTGCGCCCATCCCGGCCCGGCAGCGCTGACCCTGGTCGGCGGCGAAAACGGAGCCGGACTTGTCGTGGACGGGACGGCAAAGGCATTGCCTGCCGGATACAGGCCGGGCTACGACGCTGCGCACGGCATCGGCCGCATTGCAGCGGCGATCCGCAGCGCACGACATCCCGGCGAAACTGCTTCCGCTTGCCTGGCAAGGCTCGGCGCGGACGGCATCACCGAAATCTACCGACAGGAATGAGCATGCCCGCCCAGAACGCCTACGACTACATCCATGATGGCACGGCGATCTACGAGCGCTCCTTCGCCATTATCCGCGCCGAGGCCGACCTGACGCGCTTTTCCGATGCCGAGGCCGACGTCGCTATCCGCATGATCCACGCCTGCGGCCAGGTCGAGGCTGCGCGGCACTTCGTTTTCTCGAGCGATTTCGTCGCCGCCGCGCGCACGGCGTTGGGGGCCGGCGCGCCGATCTTCTGCGACGCGCAGATGGTCTCGCATGGCGTCACGCGCGCCCGGCTTCCGGCCGGCAACGAGGTAATCTGTACGCTGCGCGATCCGCGGACTGCCGACATCGCGAAAAAGATCGGCAACACCCGCTCGGCCGCGGCGATCGACCTGTGGGGCGAGCGAATGGCCGGTTCGGTCGTCGCCATCGGCAATGCGCCGACAGCCCTTTTCTATCTGCTGGAAAAGCTGCGCGACGGCGCGCCAAAGCCGGCGGCGATCATCGGCATGCCGGTTGGGTTTGTCGGCGCCGCTGAATCGAAGGATGCGCTGGCCGAAAATTCCTATGGCGTGCCTTACGCCATCGTGCGCGGCCGGCTGGGCGGCAGCGCCATGACCGCCGCCGCCCTCAACGCTTTGGCGAGGCCGGGCCTATGAATGCGATTGCAAAAGGTCGGCTGGTCGGCGTCGGCACCGGTCCTGGCGACCCGGAACTTTTGACCCTGAAGGCGGTGCGCGCGCTGGCCGAGGCCGATGTCGTTGCGCATTTCGCCAAGCGCGGCAACAACAGCAACGCGCGCGCCATTGTCGGCACGCATTTTCGTCCTGATCTGATCGAACTGCCGCTGCTCTATCCAGTGACCACCGAGATCGACAAGGACCACGGCGATTACCGGTCGCAGATCACGGATTTCTACGAGCAGTCGGCCGAAAAGGTTGCCGAGCACCTCAGCGCCGGCAGGATGGTTGCGGTGCTCTCGGAGGGCGATCCGCTTTTCTACGGTTCCTATATGCATCTGCATGTCCGGCTAGCGCACCGCTTTCCGACCGAAGTCATTCCCGGCGTCACCGCCATGTCCGGCTGCTGGTCGGCGACCGGCCTGCCGATCGTCCAGGGCGACGACGTGCTGACGGTACTGCCGGGCACGATGAGCGAATTCGAGCTGACGCGCCGCCTCGCCGACACCGATGCCGCGGTGATCATGAAGGTCGGCCGCAACCTGCCCAAGATCAGGCGCGCGCTGGAGGCAACCGACAAGCTGGCGCGGGCCATCTATGTCGAGCGCGGCACCATGCCGGGCGGCGTCTCGATGCGGCTGGCCGACAAAAGGGACGACCAGGCGCCCTATTTCGCCATCGTGCTGGTGGCCGGCTGGTCGGGCCGGCCAAGCGCATTGGGAGCCGAAGCATGAGCGGCCGTCTCACCGTCATCGGCCTCGGGCCAGGCAATGCCGACCAGGTGACGCCGGAAGCCAGCCGCGCCGTTGCCGAGGCGAAATTCTTCTATGGCTACAAGCCTTATCTCGACCGGCTCGATCTGCGCCCCGACCAGATTCGCCTCGCTTCCGATAATCGCGAGGAACTCGCCCGCTCCAGGGACGCGCTGCTGAAGGCCGCGGAAGGCCACGATGTCGCCGTCGTATCGGGCGGCGATCCCGGCGTCTTCGCCATGGCGGCAGCCGTCTGCGAGGCGATAGAGGCGGGCCCACCCGAATGGCGCGCGGTCGACATCGCCATCGTGCCCGGTATCACCGCCATGCTCGCCGTCGCCGCCCGCATCGGCGCGCCGCTCGGCCATGATTTCTGCGCCATCTCGCTGTCCGACAATCTGAAGCCGTGGGACCTGATCGAGCTACGCCTACTTGCTGCGGCGGGCGCCGGCTTAGTCATCGCGCTCTACAATCCGATCAGCAAGGCACGCCCCTGGCAGCTTGGCCGCGCCTTCGAATGCCTGTCGGCGATCCTGCCCGGCACCACGCCGGTGATCTTTGGCCGCGCCGCCGGCCGTCCCGACGAGCGCATCGAGGTTTTTCTACTGGCCGACGCCGATGCCGCGAAGGCCGACATGGCGACCTGCATCATCATCGGCTCGCCGGAAACCAGGA
>NZ_SUEG01000205.1:0-4354 GCF_005063415.1 Mesorhizobium sp. | reverse complement strand
ATCAAGCGGGGTGACAAGGCCGCGCTGGTCTACACGCCGCGTTCGGCAGCGGGCCCAAGAACATGACGGACCAGAAAATGATCGACCATCGCGGCAAGAGATTCGATCGTTTCGGTCGACGCGACGTCCGGCAGCGCCGGCCTGCGGATCATCACAACCTCGATTCCCAGCGCTCGCGCCGCCGCGATCTTGCCGTAGGTCGCCTCGCCGCCGCTGTTTTTGGAAACAACGACTTCGATGCCACGGCTTTCGAGCAGCGCGCGCTCATCGACCTCATGAAACGGCCCCCGCGCCAAGAGATAGGTCGCGTCGGGCACAGCGAGCCTTGGCTCGACCGGGTCGACACTGCGGATGAGATAATGATGCTGGGGAGCTGCCTCGAAGGCAGCGACCTCCTGCCGCCCGAGCGCCAGGAACACGCGGCGCGGCACCGATCCCAGAGCCGTCACCGCGCTGGCAACACTATCGACCAACATCCAGTGGTCACCTTCGGCTGGGTCCCAGCCCGGACGCCTGAGCGCAACGATAGGCACGCCGGTCATGCGCGCCGCTTCCGCCGCATTGGCGGAGATTCGCGCCGCATAGGGGTGTGTGGCGTCGATCAGCAAATCGATCTTGTTCTGGCGGAGATACACCGCCAGCCCGCCGGCACCGCCGAAGCCGCCGACCCGCACCGGCACCCCTTGCGCGACCGGGTTTTCGGTGCGGCCGGCCAGCGACAGCATGACCGAGATATCCGCGCGCGCAGCCAGCTTTCCGGCCAGTTGCCGGGCTTCGATGGTTCCGCCGAGGATCAGAATGCGGTGGGTCATCATGCCTGCTGAAGGTCCGCGCGGCGCCAAGCTCACCTCAAAGTGGCTCACGATCATCGGCATCGGCGAGGACGGTGTAGCGGGTCTCGGCGACGAGGCCAAGCGGTTGATCGCGGAGGCCGAATTCGTCTTCGGCGGCAAGCGCCACCTTGCCCTCGTCGCGTCGCTCGCCAAAGGCGAAGCCCGCGTCTGGCCGACGCCTTTCGATGCCGAAATGCGCGATGTGCTGGCGCTCTCCAGCAGGCGCGTCTGCGTGCTCGCTTCCGGCGATCCCTTCTACCACGGTGTCGGGGTCACCCTCGCCCGCAAGGTCGCGGCGGAGAATATGCGGGTGATCCCCGCACCCTCGGCCTTCTCGCGGGCCGCCTCACGCCTGGCCTGGGCGCTGCAGGACGTCGAGACCATTTCGCTGCATGGCCGCTCGCTCGACCTGATCCGGCCGTTGCTGCATCCTTGCACCCGCATTCTCGCGCTGACCTCGGACAGCGATGCGCCAACAGCGATTGCCCGTCTTATGACCGAGCTCGGCTTCGGCGCCTCGCAGCTGACCGTTCTGGAGGCGCTCGGCGGCCCGAACGAACGGCTGCGCTCGGCGAGCGCCGGCACCTTCGACCTCGCAAAGATCAATCCGCTCAACGTGCTGGCGATCGAAGTTGATTCGACTCCGCAAGCACGCGTCCTGCCGCTGACAGCGGGACTCGCCGATCATTTGTTCGAGCATGACGGCCAGATCACCAAGCGCGAAGTACGCGCCGTCACCCTGTCCGCTCTCGCGCCAAGACGCGGCGAACTGCTGTGGGACATCGGCGCCGGCTCGGGCTCCATCGGCATCGAATGGATGCTTGCCCATCCTTCCATGCGTGCGATCGCCGTTGAGGCAGATCCGGCCCGCGCCGCCCGCATCCGACGCAACGCCGTGGCCTGCGGCGTTCCCGGTCTCGCCGTCGTCGAAGGTTCGGCACCGCAAGCTATTGCCGGGCTGGAAACGCCGGCGGCGATCTTTATCGGCGGCGGCGGCAGCGATGCCGGCGTGCTGGAAGGAGCCCTCGATGCCTTGCCTGCCGGCGGCCGCCTCGTTGCCAACGCAGTAACGCTGGAGATGGAGGCGCTGCTGCTTTCCCGTCACACTGCGCTCGGCGGCGAGCTCACCCGCATCGCGGTATCCCGTGCTTCGCCCGTCGGTTCAATGCAGGCGTGGCGGCCAGCTATGCCGGTCACCCAATGGAGCTGGGTCAAGCCATGATGGTCGCGGGCATCGGCAGCCGCAAAGGCGTCAGCGCGCGCGACGTGCTTGCTGCGGTAGAAACCGCCCTGGAAGCACACGGGCTTGCCCTGCCCGCGCTTTCGGCCCTCGCGACCGCGTCTCTCAAGCAGGATGAAGCGGCAATCTTCGCCGCCGGACGCGAACTCCGCCTTCCGGTAATCGTTGTCGAGCAGGCCGAACTCAAAGCTGCGTCTACGACCAGCCACTCCGACCTATCGCAGGAGCATGCCGGCACGCCGTCTGTTTCCGAAGCCTCGGCGCTTGCCGCCGCCGGTAAAGGCGCAAAACTGCTCGGGCCGCGCACCGTGCTCGGTGCTGTCACCTGCGCCATCGCCATCAGCGGAGATGCGGCATGACCGTTCACTTCATCGGCGCCGGTCCGGGTGCTGCCGACCTGATCACCTTGCGCGGCAGCCGCCTGCTCAGCACTTGTCCCGTCTGCCTCTATGCCGGATCGATCGTCGCGCCCGAGCTGTTGCAGTACTGCGCGCCCGGAACGCGGTTGATCGACACCGCGCCGATGTCACTTGACGAGATCGAGGCCGAATATCTGGCGGGCCACGCGGCCGGCCATGACGTCGCCCGCCTGCATTCCGGCGATCTTTCGGTGTGGAGTGCCGTCGCCGAACAGATCCGCCGGTTGGAAAAGCACGGCATTCCTTACACGCTGACGCCGGGCGTGCCGTCCTTCGCCGCCGCGGCGGCAGCGCTGCGCCGCGAGCTGACCATTCCGGAAGTCGCGCAAAGCCTGGTGCTTACCCGTATCTCCGGCCGCGCCTCGAAAATGCCGCCCGGCGAAACGCTGGCCGGCTTCGGCCGCACCGGCGCCACGCTCGCCATCCACCTCGCCATCCATGCCGTCGATCGCGTCGTCGCCGAGCTGACGCCGCATTACGGCGCCGACTGCCCGGTCGCGGTCGTCTTCCGCGCCTCCTGGCCGGACGAGCGAGTGCTGACCGGCACACTGGCCACCATCGAGGCGCAACTGGCCGCCGATCCGTTGGAACGCACGGCAATCATCTTCGTCGGCCGCTCGCTGGCGGCGGAAGGCTTTGGCGAAAGTTCACTGTATGACGCGCACTACCAGCGGCGCTTTCGCGGACGGGACGGATTGTGAGCGGCAGCAATAGAAACACTACGGTCGAGCAGGCGCTCACCCGGCTCAACTTCAAGCCGCGCCAGCTGGAGCCCGGGCATGTCTGGCTGGCCGGTGCAGGCCCCGGCGATCCCGGCTGCTTGACGCTGGAAGTGCTGGCCGCCCTCGGACAGTGCGATGCGCTGGTTTATGACGCGCTGGTCTCGCCGGAGGTCGTCGCCGTCGCCGAGGGCGCGGAACTGTTCTATGCCGGCAAACGCGGCGGCAAGCCGTCGATGAAGCAGGACGACATCACCGCTTTGCTGGTCCGGCTGGCGCGCGCGGGCCGGCGCGTCGTCAGGCTGAAGGGCGGCGACCCCTACATTTTCGGGCGCGGCGGCGAAGAGGCGCTGGCGTTGGCCGGGGAAAACATCCCGTTCCGCATCCTGCCTGGCCTGACGTCCGGCCTCAGCGCGCTGGCCGCGACCGGCATTCCCGGCACCATGCGCGGCATCAACAAGGCGCTGATCCTGGCGACCGGTCACGCCGCCGGCACCGATGACGATCTCGACTGGGCGGCCATCGCCCGCACCGGCCAGCCGGTGGTCATCTATATGGGTATGGCCAATCTGCCGCTGATCGCCGCTTCGCTGCTCGAGGGCGGCCTGCCATCTTCGACGCCCGCCGCGGTCATCGTTGCCGCGACGACGCCGCAGGAGCGTATCGTCGTCGCCACGCTCGCCACCATTGCGGAAGAGGCAGCGGCCGCCGGTCTGACCTCGCCGGCGCTGATCGTCATCGGCGGTATTGTCGCGATGCGCGCGGCACTGGCGGGTGAGCCATGACGCGCGCCATCATCATCGGTGCGCCGCGCTCGGGCTCGGGCAAGACCAGCGTCACCATAGGCATTCTGCGTGCCCTCGCCCGGCGCGGCCTGAAGGTGCGCGGCGCCAAATCCGGGCCGGATTATATCGATCCCGGCTTCCATACCGCCGCCACCGGCTTGTCCGGCGTCAATCTCGACAGCTGGGCAATGCCGCCCGCCCTGCTCAACGCACTGGCCGGCGAAGCGACCGAAGATGCCGATTTTATCTTTCTCGAAAGCGCCATGGGCCTGTTCGACGGGATTCCGGCTGCTCCAGGTCGTTCCGGTTCGGCCGCCGATCTCGCCCGGCTCTATGGTCTGCCAGTGCTGCTTGTACT
>NZ_SUEG01000204.1:6593-7518 GCF_005063415.1 Mesorhizobium sp. | reverse complement strand
CGAGACTCCCAACCTCTAGAGGCGAAGGCCGCCTGCCCTACGCAGGCGGTTTTTTGTTGACCCTGCCCATGTCCGACAGCCCTACCCAAGGTTCTTATTTCTATCCGAACACGTCAGACGATTCCGATCGTACCGATGTGTTGCGCAATAAGTTCGGCATCGAGACTCATTCCGAACTCCGCATCGAAGAATAGCGCGCCACGGCTTTCCGCATGGCGGAAATTGCCGAAGGCGACGGCCCGCAAGGGCAATTCGACAAGGCGCATCTTAGGGCTATTCATGGCCATATCTTTCAGGACGTCTACGAATGGGCCGGCCATACACGCGACGAAAGCCCGATCGTGGACGGGCAGCGTGTGGAGCCGATCGGTGGCCTCTCCAAAGCTGGCACCGCATTCCTGCACGGGTCCCGCATCGAGATGGGGCTCGACCAGGCGTTGAAGCCTATCCGTGATCCCGATGTCTTGCGCGGCTCGACGCCAGAGCAGTTCGCCGAGCGAGCGGGCCTGGTCATGGCTGAGCTCAATTATGTACATCCCTTTCGCGAAGGCAACGGTCGCGCCCAGGAGGTGTTCATTGCCGAGCTTGGGCGCCACTACGGCCATGAAGTCGATTTCACCGTCATCACCAAGCCGCGCATGATCGAGGCCTCGATCGAAACCACGAACGACCCGTCAAGTGCGGCCATGAAACATGTGCTCGAGGACGCGGTTGACCCGAACCGCCGCGAAGCCCTTCGCGCCGCGTTGTCCGACCTCGAGGTGCGCGGCGAGGTACCGTTTAAACACAACGTTCGCACAGCCCGCCCAGGCGAAGAAGTGACCGGCCAGGTGCTCGGGCACGACGACCGTGTCGCCAGCATCGTCTCGGACGAACGGATCATCGCCGTCGATCGCGCAGACCTTCCGGAGCGACTGCCCGATGA
>NZ_SUEG01000204.1:0-6583 GCF_005063415.1 Mesorhizobium sp. | reverse complement strand
GCCTTGGCCGTGAGCCACAGGCCATTGAGGCGCCCGTGCAGGCCGAACGCGCCGAAGCGACCCGGCAAGACACGCCTCCTGCCGAGCTGAAGGCATCGAGACGGATATCGCGGCGCAGCGGGCTCGCGAGCGCGATAGCGATGGCCATGAACGATAACGTCGCTCGCCGGCTTCAAGCTGCTCGGCAACCGTAGTTGACCGGCCGGGCGGGTTCGATGCGGCCAGGCGGCCTCCATCCGTTGGGTGATTTGACGGACAGCTACGATAGCCCCTCCCCCATGCAACCGCTGTCGCGGTCCTCCTCTCCGTTGCGGCCCCTTCGGGGTGCATGATCTCGTTTCGGCTATCTCCGGTCTTTGCCGTCAACCAACGGATGGAGACGGCCATGACGAGCATCAAGGACACCTACCAGCGCATCACGGACACCATTGTCGAGCAGCTTGAAGCCGGCACCAAACCCTGGATCCGCCCCTGGCGCGGCAATGCCCGCCGAAGCTCGATCATCCCGCGCCGCGCGACCGGTGAAACCTACCGCGGCATCAACGTCATCATGCTGTGGGTCGCCGACCAGACGTTCGGCTACGAGGAAAACACCTGGATGACCTACAGACAGGCGCAGGACTTCGGTGGTCAAGTCCGCAAGGGCGAAAAAGGCACCCTTGTCGTCAAGTACGGCACGTTCACGCCGAAGGATCACGACGACGACGAAGACCGCGCGATTCCATATCTGAAGGGCTACACGGTGTTCAACGTCGAGCAGATCGAGAACTTGCCGGTTCACTTCTTCAGCCCGGCGGAGGAGTTGCCAACCAATCCTGTCCCGCACATCGAAACCGTTGAGGCCTTCATCAAAAATACCGGCGCAAAGGTCAGCTACGGCGGTACAAAAGCCTGCTATCGGCCGAGCACCGACGACATTTTGATGCCAGACCGGGAGCGCTTCGACACCGAGGTTCACCTTTATTCGACCCTGCTGCATGAACTCGGGCACTTCTCAGGTGCGAAGCATCGCCTTGCTCGCGATCTGACCGGCAGATTCGGCAGCGAATCTTACGCGGTCGAAGAGCTCGTTGCCGAACTCGCCGCTTCGTTTCTTTGCGCCGATCTGGGTGTTGCCCATGATCCGCGCGACAACACGGCTGCCTATCTGGCAAATTGGCTCGCCGTCCTTAAGAACGACAAAAGAGCCATTGTCACGGCCGCTGCGAAGGCGCAGGCCGCTGTCGACTACCTTACCACTCTGCAGCCGGCGGCCGGACTGGAAGCCGCCTAGCGCGGCTTTCCCAATGTGCTCTTTGATCGATCGACGGGCAGAGTTGCCCGTCGACACTCTTAAGTCGCCGGTAACGCAGAAAACCAGCTGTCAAGGCGGCTTTGCCGCCGCGACGGTTCGCTTTGACGGCCGGTTTTTACGGACCAAAGGGAGCTGCGGTAAGCGGCTGCCGGGGCTTCGTGGAGAATTCCAGTTGTCAGCCGTACTTTTCCACGTTTCCGTCAATGAAAACAATAGGGTAGGCCAACTATTGGCTCGCAAGTTGTAGGACAGGACGTTCGCGCGTTCTCGTTAACCTTTTGTTAACGCAATATTTCTTGCCGGATCGGATAGAATCGGGCGATAGTAACGATAATTTGGGGGGAAACCCAAAAATATCGTTCCTGAAGGGGTCAGCGTGCATGAACATCGCCGCTCACGTTGAAGAAGCCGGCTTCGCAGACACCATTCTCGACCAAGGCAGCGAGATTTCACGCAAGCTCGACATGCTCCGTATCGAGAAGTTTCCGCCGAATGCCCAGAAGACGCTTCGGCAGTTCTCGCTTGCTGAGGTAGCAGATTACATCGGGGTGTCCCAGAGCTACCTGAAGAAGCTGCATTTGGAGGGCAAGGGCGTGCAGCCGATTACGTCTTTGACGGGACGCCGATCGTACACTGCGGAGCAGATGAACGAGCTCAGGAGGTTTCTCGACCGCGAACCACGTCGCCGGCCAGGCGACAAGCTGCAGGTCCTCGCTGTCGTCAACTTCAAGGGTGGCTCAGGCAAGACAACGACTGCAGCGCATCTAGCGCAGTATCTCGCGCTCACTGGTCATCGCGTGTTGGCGATAGACCTCGATCCGCAAGCATCTCTCACTGCCCTTCACGGCATCCAACCCGAACTGGACCAAAACCCGTCGTTGTATGAGTCGCTGCGATACGACGACGAGAAGAAGTCGATCGTCGAGGTCATTCGGCCTACGAATTTTCCGAACCTGGACATCGTGCCCGCGAACCTGGAGCTTCAGGAGTACGAATACGACACACCCTTGGCGATGCAGAACAAGGGGTCCAATGCAGGGAAGATGTTCTATACCCGCATCGGGGATGCGTTGGCCGAGGTTGATGACCATTACGATGTCGTTGTCATCGATTGCCCGCCGCAGCTCGGATACCTGACACTGACGGCGCTGACCGCGGCGACCTCCGTTCTGATCACTGTTCATCCGCAGATGCTCGATATCATGAGCATGAGCCAGTTCCTGCTTATGCTCGGCGAAATCCTTAAGTCGATCGAGGGGGCTGGCGTGAAGGTGTCTCTGAACTGGTTCCGCTATCTCGTCACCCGGTTCGAACCTACAGACATACCGCAGACCCAGATGGTCGGATTTATGCAGTCCATGTTCGCGAAGCAGATGCTGAAGAACCACATGCTGAAATCGACCGCGATCTCGGACGCAGGGCTGACCAAACAGACACTGTACGAAGTCGAGCGGTCGCAATTCACTCGATCGACATATGACCGCGCAATGGAATCCTTAACTGCCGTAAACGGGGAGATTGCCGCTCTCGTCCACCAAGCATGGGGACGCAGGCAATGACCGTTCTGTTGTCAGCCGTACAATCGCGGGTTTTCGTCAACGATGACAATGACATGTTTCATTTTCGGAGAAGCTGAAGATGGCAAGGCGAGACGTGCTATTGGGCATAACGCAAGCGGAGACGACGAAGCCGGATCGCCAGGCGACCGCTGGTTACGCGACGCGTGGCGCCTCGCGATCGATGCTGTCTTCCATCGGTGAGCTTGCAGCCCAGGCGGCAAAGGCCGAGAGGCTGCTTGAAGGTGAAACGGTGGTCGACCTCGATCCCAGTCTCATTGACGGCTCGTTTGTTTCCGATCGCATGGAAGACGACGACGAAGCCTTCGGTGAATTGGTGGCAGCCATTAGGGAGAGGGGACAGGACAGTCCGATTCTGGTTCGGCCTCACCCCACGAAAAACGGACGCTATCAGATCGTATTCGGTCACCGTCGTGCTCGCGTGGCAAAACAACTTGGGAAACCCGTCCGCGCCGTTGTTAAGGAACTTCATGACAGGGATCATGTGGTTGCGCAGGGACAGGAAAACTCGGCACGGGCCAATCTGTCTTTCATCGAGCGGGCGGTGTTCGCACAGAATCTGGCGGATCTCGGCCATGACAGGGAAACAATTCAGTCAGCTTTGGCGATCGACGCTCCCATGCTTACGAGAATGCTCTCGGTCACAAAACGCATTCCAAATTCCATCATCCATGCGATCGGAGCCGCAAAAGGTATCGGCCGCGACCGCTGGCTTGATCTGACGTTGCTAATCGAGAAGCCGTCAAATCTGATGAAGGCTGAGGAATTTGTTGAGACCGGGGAATTCAAGTCGGCGGCAACCGATGACCGCTTCAACATCCTCTTCAATTTTCTAAAGACATCCAGAAAACCCAAGAAGGGGGCAGGTGCGTCCGCCAATGCCAAATCCTGGTCTCTGGCAGGCAAATCGGTCAGCGTGACCACGAAGGACACCGGGAATGCGTTCACAGTAGCTCTGAAGGCCAAGGACGCCTCCCGTTTCGGTGCGTACATTTCCGAGAACCTGGAGCAGCTCTATCGAGCCTTCAGGGAATTGGAAGAGAAGCAAACAGGAGACTGAACCGCAAAAGAAAAAGGCCCCCGAACGTCACCGTAGCGGAAGCCCTTCTCGTATCTGGACAATTCGAGAATCTCATTTCCGCGAATCAGTGTCAAGAGTTTTAAGCGTCGATTCGGCGGACGGATTTCTTTTGCCTAATTGAAGGCGAAGGAAGAAATGGAGACGGGTATTGCAACGACGCCCTTTGGGCGGCGGCCGATGTCGCTTGCCATGCTGGCAGCGCAAAACGAGTCACGGGAGATCCCCAAGGGCAGGGTCGTCGACAAATGGCAGATCTACCGTAACCTCTGCGAGGGCAAGAGCATCATCGGCATCGGCGATCGCGCCCTGGCCGTCCTGAATGCGTTGCTGTCATTCTATCCTGACAGTGAGTTGAGTGAGGAAAACGGCCTCATCGTGTTTCCCTCGAACGCACAGCTGTCGCTCAGGGCGCACGGCATGCCCGATTCCACCTTGCGGAGGAACCTGGCGGAGCTGGTGGATTGCGGTCTGGTCATCCGTCGGGACAGCCCGAACGGCAAGCGTTATGCACGCAAGGGCAGGGGCGGGGAGATCGAGGAAGCATTTGGCTTCTCGCTGGCGCCGCTGCTGGCCCGTGCTCAAGAGTTCGAGGCGGCGGCCGAGCGTGTTCGCGCCGACAACAGGGCGCTCAGCCTTATGAGGGAACGCATTACGCTACACCGCCGGGATATCCAGAAGCTGGTCGAGGCGGCCGTTGAGGAAGATGTGCCGGGCGACTGGGGAGATCTGTGGAGGCGTTTCCGCGCCATTGTGGAGACAATTCCGCGCCGTGCATGCATTGCCGAGCTTGAACCGATCGTGGCCGATCTGGCCGCGTTGCGTGACGACGTGGATAAGCTGCTGGAAATTCATATGGAATCCACGAATCCAAGCGGCAATGAGTCCCAAAGCGAGCGGCAGCAATCTGATTCAAATACCGACTCTATTTTTGAATTTGAACCTGCTTTGGAAAAAGGCAGGGCGGCGGCCGAGCCAAGGACGAGGACCGCAGAGCCGCCGAAAACCTATCCGCTGGGGCTGGTGCTGAAGGCCTGCCCCGAAATCGCGGACTACGCCGTCGACGGCATCGGCAACTGGCGCGATTTCATGATAACCGCCGCCCAGGTGCGGGGATATTTGGGCGTTTCGCCGTCAGCCTATGAGGATGCCTGCCATGTCATGGGTCAGGAAATCGCCGCAGTGGTGATTGCGTGCATTCTGCAGCGGGCACAGCACATCGATTCAGCTGGCGGCTATCTGCGCGTTCTCACCGAGAAGGCGAGGGCAGGGGAGTTTTCGGTCGGGCCGATGCTGATGGCGGCATTGCGAGCGAACGGCGCGACTGCAAAGATGACAGGTTGACCGTTGGCGGATCGGTTCGCGCTGATGCAGGGGCTTGTATGTCGCATCATGTGAGGCTATATTTTGCCTCACATGGAATGGAGCGTGAAATGCTAGCGTTCGGAAACGTCGCCGACGTATTGGGGCTGCCCGTTAAAGAGGTGGCGGCGCGGTCGCCTTTCGGGCTGATCTCCCGGATCGAGGATGGACTTCCGATTGGCGCACTTGAGCGCGTTGCGCATCTTCTGGCGCCTGGCGATGCTCAGTTCAAATACCGGCTGATCCCCAAGGCGACCTACGAGCGGCGCAAGGCGGTACATCGCCTCTCGTCGGACGAGGGCACGCGATTGGCCCGCGTCGCGCGCGTCTGGGGCCTTGCTGTCGATGTCTGGCAGAACGAAGAGGAAGCGCGCGATTTCTTGTTTCGGCCGCACCCGATGATTGAGGACAAGCGACCGATCGACGTCGTTATCATGAGCGAGTTCGGCGCCGAAATGGTGGTCGATATCCTCGGAGGTCTGAAGTACGGCAGTGCTGCGTGACGGCGCAGACTCTCGATCGCACGCTATCGTCCTTTCGTATCGGCGATCCGGCCGGCACCTACCCGATCTTCGATGCGACCGGCTCGACAATCGCGCCAGGGCGATGGAACACGCCCGGAAGTCCTATCATCTACACCAGCGAGCACTATTCGACGACCCTGTTGGAAAAGCTGGTGCATGGCAGCGGCCGACTGCCGCCCAACCAGCACTACATCGAAATCACGATCCCGCGCGGACTGAGTTACGAGGTCTTTTCCCAGCCGTCACTGCCCGGCTGGGATACGATGCCGGCGATGGTGAGCAAGGGATTCGGCGAAACCTGGTGTTTAGAACGGCGCAGCGCCATCCTGCTGGTGCCGAGTGTCGTGGCGCGTCTCGATTGCAATGTGCTGATCAATCCGGCGCATCCGGAGTTTTCAAGGATCCAGACAAGTCTGCACCAGCCCGTCTACTGGGACCGGCGGCTGTTTGGCGCGTAACGGGCTCTTTGTCCCTACAGCCCGCTCGCTTTTGTGAGATTGACACGAAAACAGTCGCGCCGACGTGGTATCTGCAGGTCATCTCGGCCGAGGCGTGGCCGAGTCCTGGAGCTGACGCCCAAGCTGTGATGTGTCGGATCGATCTGCGACTCAGACGATGATCCGCGCTGCCCGCCCGAGCGTGCGCTCGGCGTCATTGTAGTAGTTGGACGCCTGTTGCACCGAGCGGTGCTGCGACTGCTGCATGGCTTCGGGCAGCGGAATGCCGCGGCGGGCGGTTTCGGTGAGAT
>NZ_SUEG01000203.1 GCF_005063415.1 Mesorhizobium sp. | reverse complement strand
CGCCAAGGTCGACAATTTCGTCGACGGCGCAGCGGTGGCCGAGATCGGCCGCGAGCCGTTGCGCCACCTCAGGGAGTTTGCCGCCGACGCCGTGCGGCTGATCCCGGAAAACCGGCTGTGCGCAACCATGATCGAAATGCTCAATGTCGAAGGCGTCGTGCTCGAGCCGGCCGGCGCGCTGGCGATCGATGCGCTCAAGGATTTTTCCAGGAAGGAAATCAGGGGCAAGACCATCGTTGCCGTGGTGTCAGGCGGCAATTTCGATTTCGAGCGGCTGCCGGATGTGAAAGAACGGGCGCTGCGCTTCGAGGGCCTGAAGAAATACTTCATCATCCGCTTTCCGCAACGGCCCGGCGCGTTGCGCGATTTCCTCGAATTGCTTGGTCCCGACGACGACATCGCCCGCTTCGAATATCTGAAGAAATCGGCGCGCAATTTCGGTTCGGTGCTGATCGGCATCGAAACCAAGGACCGCCGCAATTTCGACCTGCTCAAGGCGAATTTCGACGCCGAGAGCGTCCACTACCAGGACATCACCGACAACGAGACGCTTGCCGGGTTCATCATTTAGTGCTCCCATCTCCAAGCCCAAGGCAGCTTCGTGCATAAGGGCGTTATATTTGTTCGACAATTCTTTCTTCCTGGGCACTGAATCTTCTTCAAATAATTTGTTCCAAGCTTTGTTCCATGGATAGTGGCAGTCAGTCGTGCGGTTGCCATCCACCCCGGAAATCTCCGCACGTATCTTTGCGTCCTCCCCTGGCCCATTGTAGGTCTGGAAAACCGTGTGAATAAATTCGTCATATGCCAGGAAAAGGCTCTCGTTAAATAGATGCCTATAGACATTCATGTTTTTGTCTGTAAATCTTTTCAGGTTTATGGTATCTTCCGGTGTTATGTCCTTCCAATCGCCGACCCACATGCAGAAGCAAAAAAGTGAGTTTAGCTTCGGCGCAATGAGATCATAAATTTCTAGCTCTTTTCTATAATTTTTCTATTTTGCCATTGCGCCTGCTCAAGAGATTTTATTTGCTTGTTTATGCGCCACCCGAAATAAGCCAGCACTGCGGGAACTGAAGCGCCAACGATCAACTTCAGGATTTCGAACGGCTGGTTTTCCAAAGTATTACCCCTCAACTGAATTCCAGATTGTATGGTATAGCTAAGAATCTGATAATTGATAAGGACTGAATGGATTTGACGACCTTCGTCGCGCTGTTCTCCGGCATCAATGTCGGCGGCAACCGCATCGTCAAGATGGCGGAACTCAGGTCATTCTTCGAGCAGCTCGGCTTCTCCGATGTCGCCACCCATGTGCAGAGCGGCAATGCCGTCTTCCGGTCGCCAGACGGCGATGCGGCGATGCTGACCAGGCAGCTCGAAGCAGAATTCGAGAAGAAATGGGGGTTCCATTCGCGCATCATGGTGCGCGATCTCGGCTGGCTCGAGCGGCTGGCGGCGGACAATCCCTATCCGGAAGTGGCCGGCGAGCCGACCAAGCTGCACGCCTATGCGCTGGAGCGCCGGCCGACCGCCGAAGAGATCGCCCGGCTGGCGGAAAAATGCACCGGGCCCGAACGTTTCGAGATCAAGGGCGACGTGCTCTACCTGCATGCTCCCGACGGGCTCGGCAAATCGGTTTTTGCCAATCTCATCCCGCGCGTTCTGAAGGTGCCCGGCACGGCGCGCAATTGGCGCACCGTGCTGATGCTGCTGGAGATGGCCAAGGCCGGCGGTTGACAGGTCGTCTACGCGGCCGGAGCGCGTTTCCAGTCGAATGCCAGCTCTTCACGGAAGGCGAAGCGCTTGATGTGCTCGGCGACCACCGTTTCCAGGCGCTCGAGCGAGCCGGCTTCATCGGTCGTCACCGCAATGTGCAGCGCAGCCGGGTCGGCATCGAGAACCGTGCGGCCGAGCGTCAGATCGATAGTGCCATGGTTCGGGTCGAATTCGACCGGAAACTTGTGCGCCCAATGTTTGCACAGCTGCTGCAGATAGCGGCTGGCATGTTCGGTGGCGACGTCGACATGACTGCTCGGCATGAATGAATTCTCCTGGGAATGCGGATGCGAAAACCGAACCGGAGCCCGCCCGCGTCCGTTCAAGATGGCGTGATCGGCTACCAGCTGCCGGTATTCGGCATCGACGCCCACGGCTCGGCCTTCGGCTTTGCCGGACCTTTCTGCAACAGCTCGATCGAGATGCCGTCCGGCGATTTGACGAACGCCATGTTGCCGTCGCGCGGTGGCCGGTTGATGGTAACGCCATTGTCCATCAGCCGCTGGCAGGTGGCGTAGATGTCGTCGACCTCATAGGCGAGATGGCCGAAATTGCGGCCGCCCTTGTAGTCTTCCGGATCCCAATTGTAGGTCAGCTCGACCAGCGGCGCCTTTTCGGAGATGCCGCTTTGCTCGTCTTCGGGCGCGGCGAGGAAGATCAGCGTGTAGCGGCCTTGCTCGTTTTCATGGCGGCGCACTTCCTTGAGGCCAAGCTTGTTGCAGTAGAAATCGAGCGAAGCATCGATGTCGGCGACGCGGACCATGGTGTGCAGATAGCGCATGATTTCCTCCTTATGTTGCGTTGCGGCGCAACATAGGGGCGGCCCGGCCAAAGGGCAATTGGCCACGCTTGCCGGCGCCGGCAAATGACAAATCCGCTATTCCTGTACGGAACCGTGAAAAAAGGCACGTCAGGTCTTGCACACACCGGAAGCCGCGGTGTTAATCTGATACCAAGAATCAGTTGTAGTGTTTCTTGAAAAAAGGGGGCGTTCTTATGGGGGAAAAGGCCTCTTTCATGGGGCGGGACGGGGCCGGTAACGATGCGTTGAAGCGGGATGAGAGCGCCGATACGGCCGATCTCGTCGAAATCGCCGGCGCCATCAAATGGTTCGACGTGGCCAAGGGCTACGGTTTCATCCTTCCCGATGATGGTTCTTCGGGCGACATCCTCCTCCATGTGACGTGCCTTCGAAAGGACGGTTTTCAGACCGCCCTGGAAGGCGCCCGCGTCGTCTGCCTGGTCAAGCAGGGCGAGCGCGGGCTGCAGGCCTTCCGCGTGCTCTCGATGGATGTCACTACGGTGGTGCATCCGGCGGAGATGCAGGAGCAGCGCACCCATGTCGCAGTGACGCCGGAAAGCGGCCTCGAACGGGCGCTGGTGAAATGGTTCAACCGCACCAAGGGGTTCGGCTTTCTGACCCGGGGCGAGGGCACCGAGGACATTTTCGTCCACATGGAGACGCTGCGCCGCTACGGCATCACCGAACTCCGGCCGGGCCAGGTGGTGCTGGTCCGCTTCGGGCGCGGCGACAAAGGCCTTATGGCTGCCGAAATTCATCCCGATATGGGTACCTTGCCGGTCTCGCATTAGTTCCGGTCGAGGATTTCATATGGCTCACAGGAACCGGGTGACGGCGGGCGCGCTCTGCGCCGCGATTTTCCTCATCGTCGCCATAAGTGCGTTCTTCTATTTTCAGCAACCGAGTTCGGCCGACGGCAAGGCGATGATTCTTCCCGTCGACCCGGCGCCGCTGGTCGCGGTGACGAAGGCCGGCGAGCGTTCTTTTTTCGTCGAAATTGCCGACACGCCCGCCGAGCGCCAGGCTGGCCTGATGTTTCGCCGCCACATGGCCGACAATCACGGCATGCTGTTCGTGTTCGGTGCGCCGCAGGATGTGAGCTTCTGGATGAAGAATACGCCGCTGCCGCTCGACCTGATCTTCGTCGGCCAGGACGGCCGGATCCGGGCGATCAAGCAAGGCGAGCCGCAGTCGGAGGCGATCATCTCGCCGGACGAGCCGGTGCGCTTCGTGCTCGAGCTCAAGGCAGGAACCGCCGCCAAAAAGGGCATTAAGGACGGCGACCTGCTGCGCCATCCGGCCATCGGCACGGCGCCCGGGCCGGCCATGCCGCCGCCCGACAAGGGCGATGCGCCGAATGTCGATTCCGACTGAACGGGCAGGATCTCCGGCCGATGCAGTTCTTCTCCCACGACGGTTTCGACCTTGCTTTCCTTGACCGCCAGCTGGCCTCGGGGCAGGGCGATCCGGTGCTGATGATCCACGGCTTTGCCTCGACTCATTACGTCAACTGGGTGTCGCCCGGCTGGTTCAAGACGCTGAACGATGCCGGCTACCGTGCGATCGCCTTCGACAATCGCGGCCATGGCTCGTCGTCGAAAAGCTATGACGAAGCGGACTACACGCCGGCAAAAATGGCGTCCGACGCGGCAGCGCTTTTGAACCATCTCGGCATCGAACGCGCCCATGTCATGGGTTATTCGATGGGCGCGCGCATAACGGCCTTCCTGGCGCTCTCCAACCCGGAGAAGGTGGCGACGCTGGTCTTCGGCGGTCTCGGCATCGGCATGGTCGACGGCGTCGGCGACTGGGATCCGATAGCCGACGCACTTCTGGCCGAGGACCCGGCAGGCACAAGCGACCCGCGTGGCCGCTCGTTCCGCGCCTTCGCCGACCAGACCCGCAGCGATCGCCGGGCGCTCGCCGCCTGCATCGCCACCTCGCGCGAATTGCTCAGCGAGGCCGACATTGCCCGCATTGCCCAGCCGACACTGATCGCCGTCGGCACCAAGGACGACATCGGCGGCTCGCCGGATGAACTCGCCGCCTTGATGCCCAACGCCAGGGCCTTTCATATCGAAGGCCGCGACCACATGCTGGCGGTCGGGGACAAGACCTTCAAGCAGCGCGTGCTGGAGTTTTATGCCGAGCATCCGCTTTGATGGATGGCTCCCCAAAAGCGGCCATTGGGCCTGAAGCTGGGGTTCTTAGCGGTTTTGCAACGATACAGGAGTAACTGAGCGTGACGCGTGGATCGGTTCAAACCCGCCACGCGCTAAACGAGGGCAGGGGATACGATGGCACAATGGGGAAGAAGCGACGCCGCTTTGCCGGGCGTCGTTACGAAAAGCACGTTCGGCGAATGGTCCGTTGTTCTAGCGCTGGCCGCATTGGCGACAGGGGCGATTGCGATCACCGCGTTGATAGCAATGCCGAGCGACGCTTCCCCACTGCTCCAGAACAGTGCGACGGGCTTCTTCGCTGCGGTATTTTTCCTGGCCGGGCCTTTGGCACATCTTACCGGCGCGGTCTTCGGGCTGATGGCGCTTGGGCGCCAAAACGACAATCGTGTGCTCGGCCTGGCTGGCATCGTGGTCAACGGCGCGTCGCTGGCGGCCGGGGTGTTCATGCTGTGGGCAATGGCATCGACTTTTGGCGCGTTTACCTGATTTCGGGCAAATATCCCGGACGCAAGCGAGCGACGCGAGCTATGATCCGCCCGGGCTGTGCCCAAGCGCCTGGAGCGAGCGTGCAATGTTTTGCCTGGCCAGGGTTTCGAAGCGCCGGCGCAACTCCTCGCTATGGAAAATATGCGGGCGGGCGAGGAAGCCCTTCAGGACTGCGGCACGGCCGGCCCGCCACATCGGCTCATCGACCCACTGATATTCGCGGCGGACCGCCTGTTCGTAAGCGTCGAACACGTCAGGCGCAGCACCCAGGATCGACAGGTCCATGTCGAGGAACAGCGCCGCGTCACGAACGGAATGCTGGTCGCCAAGGGGCGGCAATTCGTGGCCGGCGGTGGCAGTGATCATCGCCGCGATGCGGCCGAGGCGTTGTGCGTCGGTGCGACCGGCGAGCTTCTCCTCGGCAAGTGCGGCACTCCTCGCCTCATTGTCCTTGGCGCGGCTGTCGTAGATCGCGTCGTGGAACCAGATCGCCGCTTCGACTGCTTCAGGATCATGCAGCAACGCCTTGTAATCATTGGCTAGCGCCAGCATCGCCTCTATGTGGCCAAGATCGTGGTAGTGGCGATCTTCGGCCTCATAGAGCGCGGAAAGCTCGCGCTTCAGGGTCTCGTCCATCAAGGTTGCGTTTTCCATGGCTGCTTGAAATTCCGCCAACCAAATCCATTTGACGAAGCACTAAGGAAAATTGAGTTCACCCGTGCTATGATCTGGCTTATAGGTGCGGCCGGAGAATAGGCAAGCCGCCAACCGAGACATTGGATGGCCGAGACATTGGATGGCCGGAGACATCAGATGAACAGCGTTACGATTTCCCGTCCCACCAGGGTGCAGCCGGTAGATCCGATCTGGCGTTCGATCCGCGACGAAGCGATGGAAGCGGTCAATCGCGATCCGCTGCTGGCGGCGTTCCTCTATTCGACCATCCTCAATCAGGAAAACCTGGAAGAAGCGGTCATTCACCGGCTGGCCGAGCGCCTCGCCCATCAGGACATCGGCTCCGACCTCATCCGCCAGACATTCAAGGCGATGGCGGCCGACGACAAGGACTGGGCGACGACGGTGCGCGTCGATATCCAGGCTTATTACGACCGCGATCCGGCCTGCGACCGCTTCATCATGCCGGTGCTCTACTTCAAGGGTTTTCATGCCATCCAGACGCACCGGCTGGCGCATTGGCTGTGGAACCAGGGCCGCCAGGATTTCGCGCTGTATCTGCAGAGCCGGTCGTCCTCGGTGTTCCAGACCGACATCAATCCGGCTGCCCGCATCGGCAAGGGCATCTTCCTCGACCACGCCACCGGCCTCGTCGTCGGCCAGACGGCGGTGATCGAGGACGACGTGTCGATCCTGCACGGCGTCACGCTGGGCGGCACCGGCAAGGCCGGCGGCGACCGCCATCCCAAGATCCGGTACGGCGTGCTGATCGGCGCCGGCGCCAAGATCCTCGGCAACATCGAGATCGGCCATTGCTCGAAGATCGCGGCCGGCTCGGTGGTGCTGTCGCCGGTGCCGCACAACAAGACGGTTGCCGGCGTGCCGGCCCGCGTCGTCGGCGAGACCGGCTGCGACCAGCCTTCGCGGCAGATGGACCAGCTGCTGCCATCGCAGACGATGGACCACGTCGTCAGCTTCGACATCTGAGTGCTCGGGCAGGGGCTGAATTCCTGCCCCCTATGCCGGCTTGCCTTTACATGGCCATTGTCGACGTGCCAGAAGCGCGCTCACCAATGCATGTCGCCCAAAAGTGCCCAGCGGTTTTGGGATAGCGACATGCATGAAGAAGGATTCAAAGCGCGTCGCATCGATCTCTTCAGACGCGACGCACTTTAGCAAGCGACGATCGGAGAAGACTGTTGAAGCCGGACGAAATCAGAAAGCTGGACGCCTATTTCAAGCGCACCTTCCAGAACCCCAAACTCGAAGTGAAGGCGCGGCCGCGCAAGGAAGATTCGGCCGAGGTCTATGTCGGCGACGAGTTCCTCGGCATCGTCTTCAAGGACGAGGACGACGGCGATTATAATTTCTCGATGGCGATCCTCGACATCGATCTGGCCTGAGCTCCTGGGCGGTCGGCACCGATCGGCCTTAAGCCGCCAATTGTCGACGTTTGTGATTGGCCGCAGTCCACGGTGCTTCAGCATCCCAGGGCGCGGCGGAGCGATGAAGAGCAAGCGTCGGCGTTCCTTCGCGCCCCCCTCTGTCCTGCCGGACATCTCCCCCTCAAGTGGGGAGATTGGCAGCTTTGCTGTCCCGCACC
>NZ_SUEG01000202.1 GCF_005063415.1 Mesorhizobium sp. | reverse complement strand
GCCCGGCGACGCGCCGTTCGCAGCGGTGAAGGCCGCCGGCGTTCGCGGCGTCACCGTCGACGATGCTTCGGTGCGGCGCGCCATGCGCATCGCCTTCGAGCGGATGAAGCTGGTGCTCGAACCATCCGGCGCTGCTTCGCTGGCTGCGTTGCTCGGCGGCAAGGTCGACGTGACCGGCAAGACCGTTCTCGTAATGGCAACCGGCGGCAACGTCTCGCTGGCCGATTTCATTGCGCATATGAACCATGGACGCGCATGAACTATGCTTGAAGCGGATTTCGTCATTATCGGCTCCGGCTCGGCCGGTTCGGCCATGGCCTACCGGCTGTCGCAGGACGGCAAGCATTCGGTGATCGTCGTCGAATATGGCGGCAGCGATATCGGGCCGCTGATCCAGATGCCGTCGGCGCTGTCGATCCCGCTCAATATGAGCCTCTACGACTGGGGCTTTGCCAGCGAGCCGGAGCCGCACCTCGGCGGCCGCGTGCTGGCGACGCCGCGCGGCAAGGTGATCGGCGGCTCGTCGTCGATCAACGGCATGGTCTATGTGCGCGGCCATGCCCGCGACTTCGACCACTGGGCCGAACAGGGCGCGTCCGGCTGGGGCTTTGCCGACGTGCTCCCCTATTTCAAGCGCATGGAGGACAGCGCAGGCGGCGAGGATGGCTGGCGCGGCCATGGCGGCCCGCTGACTGTGCAGCGCGGCTCGAGGACGAACCCACTCTATGGCGCCTTCGTCGAGGCAGGCCGTCAGGCCGGCTTCGAGCTGACCGACGACTATAACGGCGCGAAGCAGGAAGGCTTTGGGCCGATGGAGCAGACCATTCGCCGCGGCCGTCGCTGGTCAGCGGCGAGCGCTTATCTGAGGCCGGCGCTGAGGCGGAAAAATGTCAGCCTGGTCAAGGGTTTCGCCCGGCGGGTAATCATCGAGAATCAACGCGCCACCGGCGTCGAGATCGAAGTGCGCAAACGGATTCAGGTGGTCAGAGCGCGGCGCGAGGTGATCGTTGCCGCGTCCTCGATCAACTCGCCCAAGATCCTGATGCTGTCCGGCATCGGCCCCGGCCAGCACCTTAGGGAGAACGGCATCCCGGTGATCGCCGACCGGCCCGGCGTCGGCCGCAATCTGCAGGACCATATGGAACTCTACATCCAGCAGGAATCGACAAAGCCGATCACGCTGAACTCGGTGCTGAACCCGTTTTCAAAGGCGCTGATCGGGGCACAATGGCTGTTCTTCAAGTCCGGCCTTGGCGCCACCAATCATTTCGAGGCGGCCGCCTTCGTGCGCTCGCGCGCCGGCGTCGATTATCCCGATATCCAGTATCACTTCATCCCGGCCGCGGTCCGCTATGACGGCAAGGCGGCGGCGAAGGCGCATGGTTTCCAGGCGCATGTCGGGCCGATGCGGTCGAAGTCGCGCGGTTCGGTCACGCTGCGCTCGCCCGATCCCAGATCGAAGCCGGTGATCCGCTTCAACTACATGTCGCATCCGGATGACTGGACGGAGTTCCGCCACTGCATCCGGCTGACCCGCGAGATCTTCGGGCAAGCGGCCTTCGATCCGTACCGCGGCAAGGAACTGTCGCCGGGTTCGCATGTGCAATCGGATGAGGAGCTCGACGCCTTCATTCGCGACCACGCCGAAAGCGCCTACCACCCTTGCGGCACCTGCAAGATGGGCCGTGCCGATGATGCGATGAGCGTCGTCGATCCGGAATGCCGCGTCATCGGCGTCGAAGGGCTGCGGGTCGCCGATTCCTCGATCTTTCCACGCGTCACCAACGGCAATCTCAACGCGCCGTCGATCATGACCGGCGAGAAGGCCGCCGACCACATTCTCGGGCGCACGCCGCTGGCGCCGTCCAACCAGGAACCATGGATCAATCCGCGCTGGCAGGCGTCGGACAGATAAGCCATGATCCGGCGGACGCATATTCCGCATGCCGCGAAAAGACGATTTGGAGAACAGCCATGCGCGCCCAGCCAACGGCATCGCATTATGTCAACGGCCGCTATATCGACGACGAGCGCGGCGCGCCGCTGCAGGTAATCTATCCTGCAACCGGCGAGACCATCGCCATGCTGCGCTCGGCGACGCCGAACGTGCTGGAGCTCGCGATCGAGGCGGCGCGTGCGGCACAACCCGCCTGGGCGCGGTTGAAGCCGGTCGAACGCGGCCGCATCCTGCGCCGCGCCGCCGACATTTTGCGCGCGCGCAATGTCGATCTGGCGCGCATTGAGACGCTGGATACCGGTAAGCCTATCCAGGAGACGCTGGTTGCGGATGCCCCGTCGGCGGCGGATTGCCTCGAATATTTCGGCGGCGCGGTCGCCGCCTTTAATGGCGAGGCTGTCGATCTCGGCGGACCCTTTGCCTATACCAGGCGCGAGGCGCTCGGCGTCTGCGTCGGCATCGGCGCTTGGAATTACCC
Organism: Mesorhizobium sp.; assembly: GCF_005063415.1. Classification (GTDB taxonomy): domain Bacteria; phylum Pseudomonadota; class Alphaproteobacteria; order Rhizobiales; family Rhizobiaceae; genus Mesorhizobium. The sequence continues at coordinate 5,114 of NZ_SUEG01000202.1, read as the reverse complement.
GATCCAGATCGCCGGCTGGAAATCCGCACCGGCGCTCGCCATGGGCAATGCGATGGTGTTCAAGCCGTCGGAAAACACGCCGCTTTCAGCACTGGCGCTCGCCGAAATCTATACCGAGGCCGGCCTGCCCGACGGCCTGTTCAACGTCGTGCAAGGTTTTGGCGATGTCGGCGCCGGCCTTGTCGGCCATGAGGTCGTCGCCAAGGTCTCGGTGACCGGCTCCGTGCCGACCGGCCGCAAGGTGCTGTCGCTCGCCGGCTCGAAGATGAAGCACGCGACGATGGAGCTCGGCGGCAAGTCGCCGCTGATCGTCTTCGAAGACGCCGACCTCGAAAACGCCATCGGCGGCGCGATGCTCGGCAATTTCTATTCGACCGGCCAGATCTGCTCCAATGGCACGCGGGTGTTCGTGCAGAGCAGCATCCATGACCGTTTCGTCGAGAGGCTGACCGAGCGGACCAAGAAAATCCGCATCGGCGATCCGCTCGATCCGGACACGCAGATGGGGCCGCTGGTCTCCAAGGCGCAGCACGACAAGGTGGTCTCTTACATCGAAGCGGGCAAACAGGATGGCGCGGTGCTCGCCTGCGGCGGCAACATGCCGGCGTTGCAGGGCTTCCAGGGCGGCTTCTTCGTCGAGCCGACGGTGTTCACCGGTGTCACAGACACAATGCGCATCGCGCGCGAGGAGATTTTCGGGCCAGTCATGAGCGTGCTGAAGTTCGACAGCGAGGACGAAGTGATCGAGCGTGCCAACGATACCGAATTCGGCCTCGCCGCTGGCGTGTTCACCCGCGATCTGCAGCGCGCCCACCGCGTCATCGCCGAATTGCAGGCCGGTACCTGCTGGATCAACGCCTACAATCTGACGCCGGTCGAAATCCCCTTCGGCGGCTTCAAGCAGTCCGGCATCGGCCGCGAGAATTCGCTCGCGGCACTGGCACTCTATTCGCAGCTGAAGTCGATCTATGTCGAGACGGGGGACGTCGCCAGCCCGTACTGATCCTTACGGGCCGTGCCGTCCAGATACTGGGTCAGCGCGCAGACCAGATGGTAGAAGATGCTGGCCGGCACCTCGCTTGCCAGTGAGCGGCCGCGCTCGTCGATGCGGTCGATCCACAGGCCGAGCGGTGCGGGATTGATGTGCCAGCGGAACAGCCGGCCGACACGCGCCTCGATTTCCGGCTTCAGGTCGGGACCGCCCGAACCGTCCAGCGCGATCGCTGCCTTGATCGCTTCGGCCTGCGGCCAACTGCGCGAGACGCGGTCGAGCGGCAGTCCTTGCCGCGAGACCGCGCCGTAGGCGAGGCCTGTGGCGCGGTTCAGGCCATTGGCAATTGCCGACGCGTAAAGCTTCCGGGCGAGCCCGGTCAAGCCGCTCTGGCCGCTGCGGCCGGCGAAGTCGACCAGCAGCGAGGCCCATTCGAAATGATGGCCCGGTTCGGTCCACGTGCCCTTCTCGCCAGGGGCCGGCCGCCATTCATTGTCGAAATACTCACCCAGCGTCCAGCTTTCCGGGTCGAAGAAATGGCTGCGAAACAGATCGACGATGCGCGCGGCGCGGCGAAGATAGGCGCGCTCGCCGGTCGCCTGATGCCAGGCCAGGAATGCCTCGAGCAGATGCATGTGTGGGTTGGAGCGGCGCTCGCCCTCGCCGCTCGAGGTCTCGCGGAAGCCGGTCAGGCGTTCGTCCTCGAGATGCGCGTCGATGAACGCAAAGGTCTCCTCGCCAAGCCGCAACGCATCGGGATTGCCGCACATATGGGCATGTGCCAGCGCCAGGAGCACGCAAGAATGGTCGTAAGCATCCTCGGCGGCATCGGCGACGGTGCCGTCGACGTTGAGCGTGCGCACCCAGCCGCCATTGTCGGTGCGGCCGTGCCTGGCCATGAATTCGAGGCCGTGGCTAATCAGCCGATCGGCTGGGCCGTTCCAGCCGCGCGCCTTAGCGACGGCGAAGGCGTAGATCTGCCTGGCCTGTGTGCGCATGCGCTTGGGTTTCATCAGCGGCGCGGCATCGAAGCCGAGCGCTTCGTGGAACCCGCCATGGCGCTCATCGACGCCGACCGTCGACCACAACGGTACCGTTTCCTCGAACAGCCAATGGTGCACGCGGCGCTGCCAGGCGCCGCTTTCGATGACGCGGTCGTCGGCGGGCGTGAACCTGGTCTCCAGGCGGCCGCTCTTTTCGAGCTGCTCGACGATCTTCTTGACGTTTTGGCTGTGGCTGACGGGAGCGACGAAAGTGGCGTCGGCGGTCGACACGATGGCGACGTCCTTCAGGCCTATGGCCGACAGCAGGCGGCCGTCGCTGCGGATATAGGAGTTCTCGCAATCGATGGCGACGACGTCGCCGACGATGACATTGCCCTGCGTGTCGGAGGGGCCGACGTCGAGCAGCGATTGCCAGGAGCCGAGATCGTTCCAGCGAAAGCCGGCCGGCACCATGGCGATACCGCTGGCGCGCTCCATGATAGCATAGTCGATCGATGTCGATGGGATGGCAGCATAGAGCTCCAGAGGCATGTAGAGGCCGGAAAGATCCGATGTCGCAGCCTGGTAGGCAGCCTCTGTGGCGCCCCAGATGTCTGGCTGGAAAGCCATGAACGCGTCGCGCATGGCACTGGCGCGAAACAGGAAGATGCCGGTGTTCCAGTAGAAATTGCCGGCCTCGAGATAGCTCTGCGCCGTGGCGAGATCGGGTTTTTCGACGAAACGCGAGACATCGCAGATGCCATCGCGCTCGCCGGCCACCTCGATGTAGCCATAACCGGTCTCGGGTTGGGCGGGCTTGATGCCGAACACCACCAGCCTGCCCTGGCGCGCGGCCGCCGTGCCGGCCTCGACGCTCCGCCAGAATTGCTGCGCGGTCGCGATCTCATGGTCCGACGGCACCACCAGCACCAGGCTGTCGCCGAATTCCGACAAGGTGCGCAGGCTTGCCAAAGCGACGGCCGCAGCAGTGTTGCGTCCGGTCGGCTCGAACAGCGGGCCGCCGCCGGAAAGCTCGTGACCGGCAATGTCGGCATGAACGCGGTCGCCATGCCTTTCCGAGGCAATCAGGAAAACCGGCGTTTCGCCCTCCGGCCGCGCGGTCAGCCGGCGCAGCGTCTTGGCCAGCATCGAGCCGTCGCCTGAGAAATCATGGAACTGCTTGGGATTGTCCTCGCGCGACAGCGGCCACAGCCGCGAGCCGACGCCGCCGCTCATCACAAAACTGACGATCCGTTCGGTCATGAAAACAAGCCCCGCGTTCAAAAGGTCTGATTGTAGGCGCCGACTTCGGAGCTGCGGCGCAGCACCGCATCGACGGCTTCGAACATCTGCCGCCGCCGCTCGGACGATACCGGGCTTTCGACCACCACCACAAGCTCCGGCTTGTTCGATGATGCCCGCACCAGCCCCCAGGTACCATCCTCCGCCACGACCCTGACGCCGTTGACGGTGATCAGTTCGGCTATCTTCTGGCCGGCGAAGACCGCGCCCTCGTCCTTCATCTTGCGAAAGTCGCCTACGACGCGCTCGACGACGCCGTATTTGAGCTCGTCGGCGCAGTGTGGCGACATGGTCGGCGTGCCGAAGGTTAGCGGCAGATCGCGATAGAGGTCGGCCATGCTGCTTTGCGGGCTGCGATCCAGCATCTGGCATATGGCGATGGCCGTTACCAGGCCATCGTCATAGCCGCGGCCGATCGGCGGATTGAAGAAGAAATGGCCCGATTTTTCGAAACCGGCGGCGGCGCCGAGTTCGGCGACGCGCCGTTTGATATAGGAGTGACCGGTTTTCCAATAGTCGGTGACCGCGCCATTTTCCCGCAGCACCTTGTCCGTCATGAACAATCCGGTCGACTTGACGTCGACGACGAAAGTCGAGCCTGGGTGGAGGTGCGAGATGTCGCGCGCCAGCATGACGCCGACCTTGTCGGCGAAGATCTCGTTGCCTTCATTGTCGACCACGCCGCAGCGATCGCCGTCGCCGTCGAAACCGAGCCCGACATCGGCGCCCGTTTCCAGCACCTTGTCGCGAATGGCGTGCAGCATCTGCATGTCTTCGGGGTTGGGATTGTAATTGGGAAACGTATGATCGAGCTCGACGTCGAGCGGGATCACCTCGCAGCCGATCCTTTCCAGTGTCTCGGGAGCGAAAGCCCCGGCGGTGCCGTTGCCGCAGGCGGCCACCACCTTGAGCTTCCTCGAGATACGCTTTCCCGCTGTCAGATCGTCAAGATAGGTTTTGCGGAAATCCGCAACGAAGTCATAGGAGCCACCACCGACAAGGTCGAAATCGCCTGAGAGCACGATCGCCTTCAAGGCGCTCATCTCCTCCGGACCAAAAGTCAGCGGGCGCGCCGCGCCCATCTTGACGCCGGTCCAGCCATTCTCGTTGTGCGAGGCAGTGACCATGGCGACGGACGGCGTGTCGAGCGCGAACTGGGCGAAATAAGCCATAGGCGACAGGGCCAGCCCGACATCCCTGACCCGTGCGCCGGCCGCCATCAACCCGGAAACCAACGCCAGCTTGATGGCAAGCGAATAGGAACGGAAATCGTGACCGGTGACGATGTCGGGTCCGGCACCCAGGCGACGGATCAGCGTGCCGAGCCCCATGCCGAGCGCCTGGACGCCGATCAGATTGAGTTCCGGCGGCTCGTTCGAGCCGGGATGGCCGAACCACCAGCGCGCATCATATTCGCGAAACCCGGACGGCTTGATCAGCGCCGAGGTTTCAAACTCAAAAGTGTTTGGTCTGACATCGCTAACGATCTTCATCGACAAGGCTGCAAACTCCAGGCGGCTGAATCAGGTGCTTCGAGGCAAGTGGACATTACCCAGAAGCCCCTTTAAGCCGTGTTTGTGCGACAGGAAACTGAAACCTGTAGACGTGGCGGCGAAACCGAAAGAAATGCGACAGAAGCGCTGCCATTGGCGCTTGCAGTAACCAAACGCGGCGGCTATAAGCCCGCGGTCTGGTCACGGAGTGTAGCGCAGCCTGGTAGCGCACATCGTTCGGGACGATGGGGTCGCAGGTTCAAATCCTGCCACTCCGACCAGAAAAAACATGTACGGCCCGGAGACATGGGTAACAGTTTGTACCTAAGACATGGGTGACAACCT
>NZ_SUEG01000201.1 GCF_005063415.1 Mesorhizobium sp. | reverse complement strand
GCCGTTGTCGATCGATTCCAGCACTGCGAACAGCCGCTGGTGGCGTTGCATGGCGCGGCCGATGGCATAGAGCACTTTGGCTCGGCTGTAGCCGGTGCTGGCGCTCCATTTCGGCAGCGCTTTTGTGGCGGCCGAAACCGCCGCGTCGATATCGGTGGCACCAGCGTCCGACACCTTGGCCAGCAATTTGCCGGAGGCGGGATCGCTGGTGTCGAAGGTCTTGCCATTTGCAGCTGCTTTCCAGTCGCCGCCGATGAACAACGCTTTGGAGAAATCACGGGTCGCCAGCCAGGCATCGGCCTCGTTGCGGGCTTCCGGCGCCGGGCCGTAATCCATGGCGTGATAGCGTTCGAGAATGTTCATGAAGCGCTCCGAATCACGCCATCGCGTGGCGATGATTGGCCGAGTAGTGGCCGGTCAGATGATGCTCGAGCTGGCGCTCGATGTCGGTCAAAAGGCTCGATGCTCCGAAGCGGAACAGCTCCGGCTCCAGCCACGGCCGGCCCAGCTCTTCCTTCATCAGCACCAGCCAATCGAGCGAGGCTTTTGCCGTGGAAATGCCGCCGGCCGGCTTGAAGCCGATGAGATAGCCGGTTTCCTCGAAATAGGTGCGGATGGCGCGCACCATGGCAAGGCCGACTGGCAGCGTCGCGTTGACGCTTTCCTTGCCGGTCGAGGTCTTGATGAAATCCGCACCCGCCATCATTGCCACCATCGAGGCGAGCATGACGTTGCGCAGCGTGGCGAGGTCGCCGGTGCCGAGGATCACCTTCAGATGCGCCTCGCCGCAAGCGGCGCGCATCGAGACGATCTCGTTATAGAGCTCCTGCCATTTCGCCCCGAATACCAGGCCGCGCGGGATGACGACGTCGATCTCGTCAGCGCCGTCCCGGACCGATGCTTCGATCTCCTGCAGACGTGTCGAAAGCGGTGCAAGGCCATGCGGGAATGCCGTGGAAACGGCGGCGACATGGACGCCGCTGCCGCGCAGCGCCTCGACGGCAGTGGCGACGAAGGGATGATAGACGCAGACCGCCGCCGGACGGATCTTTTCACCGGCAATGCCGAGCCCCTCGGCAATGTCGCGGCGGAACGGGTTGACTGCCTTGGCACAGAGCCGGCGCACGCGCTCTTCCGTGTCGTTCGAGTTCAGCGTCGTCAGGTCCATGCAGGCGACGGCGCGCAGCAGCCAGGCGGCCTGGTTATCGGCCTTGATCGAGCGTCGTTTGGTCAGGCTGGCGACGCGGCGTTCCAGCGCCGAACGGTTGACGCTGCGCATCGATTCCATGAAGCCGAGATCGAGCCTCATGCCGGGATTGCGAGCAATGCCATGGACTTGCGGCATCGACGCATTGGCCGCGGTGCGCGCCGGCAGCGGCGTGATCTTGGACGTGCCGAGATCGGTTTCGCGGATTGTGCTGCTCATCTCCTGCCCCTTGTTCAGCGACTTATGCCGAAGATAGACCGTGAAGCAGCGCTTCACGAGTCCTTCAAGCGGTCATAGCTGAAAAAGGCTGCAAAGACAGCTGATTTTGACCATATGGTCAAAATCACAATCTAGGAAATCGGGCATTGAAGCATCGCGGCCTTAGCCGACGAAGGCGCGCTCGACGACGAAGCTTGCCGGATGATGCAGTGAACCTTCCTGAAAACCGAGGCTTTCAGCCAGCTCCTTGACGTCCTTCAGCATATGCATCGAGCCGCAGATCATGATGCGGTCGGTCTCGGGATTGAGCTTGTCGATGCCGAGATCGGTGTAGAATTTGCCCGAGCCGATCAGCGCGGTAATGCGGCCCATTCGCTCGGAGGTCTCACGCGTCGTTGAATTGTAGAGCGTGACGCGGCCACCAGTCAGCTCGCCGATCAGCGGATCGTTCTCCAGCGCCGCCACTAGCTCCTGGCCATAGGTGAGCTCGGCATTGTCGCGGCAGGTATGGGTCAGGACCACCTGCTCGAACTTCTCATAGGTGTCGGGATCGCGCAGCAGGCTGGCGAAGGGCGCAATGCCGGTGCCGGTCGAGATCATGAACAGGCGCTTGGCCGGGGTCAGCGCGTCGACCACCAGCGTGCCGGTCGACTTCTGCCGCATGATGACGGTGTCGCCGACCTGGATCTTCTGCAGCTCCGAAGTGAGCGGGCCGTCCGGCACTTTGATCGAGAAGAATTCGAGTTCGTCGTCCCAGGCAGGGCTGGCGATCGAATAGGCGCGGAACACCGGCTTCTCGGCATTGGGCAGGCCGATCATGACGAACTCGCCGGAGCGGAAGCGCAGCGACTGCGGCCGGGTGATGCGGAACGAAAACAGCCGGTCGGTATAGTGCTTCACCGAGACGACGGTTTCGGCATAGACATTGGCCGGTATCGGGAACTGCAACGGCCGGGCGCCGGCGGTGTTGAACGCGGATGTGGTGTTCATCAAACCTAACCTTCTGGGCCAGCTCAGCGCCCGCGCCAAATCTTCACCTGCGCGCCCGAACCTGTCAGGTTCCAGCGTGCCGTTTGCACACTCCGAAGCGGTAAGCTCTTGTGTCCGGAATTTATTAGTATACAAACGATATTTGCGTCAAGACGCCGCCGTAAAACAGCTTTCCAAACTGAGGCACGTAAGCAGTTCGGGCATTTCGGGTTTCGACAATGGAACAGAATTTTTCGGCGCAAGCTCTGGATTCGGCGGGCAGTGTCGTCGCCGGCATCGATGTCGGCGGCACCTTTACAGACCTGCTTCTGATCGACGGCCGTAACGGTGGCCGGGTGCATATCGCCAAGACCCCGACCACGGTCGACAACCAGGCCTTCGGCGTCGTTGCAGCGCTTGGTGCCACCGGCTTTCCGATCGACGGCATCGACCTTATCGTGCACGGCACGACGACCACAACCAACGCCGTGCTCGAACGCCGGCTGGCAAAGACCGGCATGATCACCACGCGCGGCTTTCGCGACGTGATCGAGCTAGGCCGGCGGACACGGCCGCAACCCTATGGCATGACAGGCACTTTCGTGCCGATCATTCCGCGCAATCTGCGGCTCGAAGTGTCGGAGCGGATCGAGGCCTCGGGCGCGGTACGCATCGCGCTCGACGAGGCCGAGATGCGGGCAGCGATTTCACAACTGATCGCCGCCGGCTGCGAATCCCTCGTCATCCATTTCCTGCATTCCTATGCCAATCCGGCGCATGAGCGGCGCGCAGCCGAGATCGCCGCCGAGCTTTGGCCGAACGGCTACATCACGACAGGCCATGCGCTGCTTTCGGAAGCGCGCGAATTCGAGCGCGGCGTGACCGCTTCGGTCAACGCCTCGGTGCAGCCGATCCTCGAACGCTATGTCGAGCGGCTGCGCAAGGAGCTGGCGTCAAAAGGCTACGCCCGCGACTTCCTGATCATGAACGGCAATGGCGGCATGATCTCGGCCCGCTTTGTCACACGTGAGTCGGCCAAGACCGTCATGTCCGGCCCCGCTTCCGGCGTCATTGCCGCCGCCTATACCGGCAAGCGCGCCGGCTTCGAAAACCTGGTCACCTACGACATGGGCGGCACCTCGACCGATGTGGCGCTGATCCGCAACGCCGAGCCGGCGGTGTCGAACGAGATCGAGATCGAGTATGCCATGCCGATCCATGTGCCGATGGTGGCGGTGCATACGGTCGGGGCCGGCGGCGGCTCGATCGCCCGCGTCGATGCGGCCGGCCTGATCCAGATCGGCCCGGAAAGCGCCGGCGCCAATCCCGGGCCGATCTGCTACGGACGCGGCGGCTTGGAGCCGACCATCACCGACGCCAATCTGGTGCTCGGCCGGCTGGCGCCGAAGAAGCTGCTTGCGGTGGAAAACCCGGTCACCGTCGAACGGGTCACCGGCATATTCGAGGACAGGATCGGCCGCGCCACCGGCCTGTCCGGCGTCGAGGCGGCGGGTGCCGTGCTGCGGCTCGGCAACGTGAAGATGGCCGGCGCCATCCGCATGGTGTCGGTGTCGCGCGGCCACGACCCGCGCGATTTCGCGCTGTTCGCCTTCGGCGGCGCCGGGCCGCTGCATGCGACGGCACTGGCGCGCGAGCTCGGCTTGCCCAAGGTGTTGGTGCCGGCGCGGCCAGGCATCACCAATGCACTCGGCTGCGTCGTCGCCGATCTGCGCCATGATTTCGTTAATACAGTCAACCAGCCGGTGGCCAGTCTCGATGAAACCCAACTTCACGGGGTATTGGAACGGCACCGAAACGAAGGCGAGGAGCTGATCGGCAAGGAAGCGGTGAAGCCGGAAATGATCCGCGTCACGCATTCCGCCGACATGCAGTTCGTCGGCCAAACTCACATCATCAACGTGCCGCTGCCGTCGTCTGCGGTGACACGCGAGGTATTGCAGCAACTGTTCGAAAAAGCCTATTTCGCCCGCTTCAAGGTCGAGCTGCCGGAGATCCGCGCCAATTTGGTCAACCTCAACACCTCGGTGACCGGCGTGCGGCCGGCGATCGATCTGTCCCGGCTGATCGATCCGGCTGGCCGCGCCAAAACGCTTGACGAGGCGCGGCGCGAAGTCAGGCCGGTCTGGTATAGCGGGCGCTGGCACGACACGCCGGTCTACAGCAGAGAGAAGTTGCCGCTCGACGCAACAATCGAAGGTCCGGCGATCCTCGAACAGATGGACGCCACCACGGTGCTGGAGCCCGGCGACCGGGCGCGATCGGATGCCGACGGCAACATCATCATCAATATCGGTGAGGCCTGAGATGCAAAAGCTCGACGCCATCACCCTTTCGGTCATCCAGGCGGCGCTACAGCAGGTCTGCGACGAAATGGACCTGACGTTTTCGCGCGCCGCCTTTTCACCTGTCATCGCCGAGGCCAATGACCGTTCGGATGGCATCTATTCGGCAGTCGATGGTTCGCTCATCGCGCAAGGCAGCCAGGGCTTGCCGGTGTTCGTCGGCGTCATGCAGTATTCGACCAAAACGGTGATCGAGATGATCGCCAACGGTCGCTGCCTGCCGCCCGAGCCAGGCGATATCTACATCGTCAACGATCCCTATCTCGGCGGCACCCATCTCATGGATGTGCGCTTCGCCATGCCGGTCTACCGGAACGGCAAGATATTCTGCTGGCTGTCGAACACCGGCCACTGGCCCGACATCGGCGGTTCGGTGCCGGGCGGCTTTTCCGCCTCGGCAACAGCGGTCGAGCAGGAAGGCTTGCGGCTGCCGCCGGTGAAATTATTCAAGAAGGGCGTGCTCGATCGCGAGATCTACGCCATCATCTGCTCGAACATCAGGGTTGCCGACCAGCGCATCGGTGACATCCGCGCGCAGGCGGCGGCACTGCTGATCGGTCAAGACCGACTGAACGGAATCCTGGATCGTTACGGGAATGAAACGGTCGTCGATGCGATCGCCGAATTGCGGCGCCGCGCCGCCGAACAGATGCGCGCGAACATATCGGCCATTCCCGACGGCATTTATCGGTCGCAGGCTTTTGTTGATTCCGACGGCGTGGTCAACGAGCCGCTGATCATCGCGCTGGCCGTCGAGAAAAAAGGCGACACGCTCAGCTTCGACTTCTCGGGGTCGTCAAAGCCCTGCGCCGGGCCGATGAACAGCGTGCTGGCGACGACCTTGTCCTCGGTCTATCTCGCCATGCGGCACATTTTCCCCGACGTGCCGATCAGCGCCGGTGCCTTCGAGCCGCTGATCGTCAAGCGGCCGGAAGGCACCTTCCTCGACGCCAAATATCCGCGGCCGGTGTCGGGCTGCGCAGCCGAAGTCTCGCAGCGCATTGCCGAGGCGGTGTTCGCGGCGATGGTGCAGGCGCTGCCGGACAAAGTGACGGCGGCTCCGGCCGGCTCCAGCGGCAATTTCGCACTCGGCGGCAACGATCCGGTCCGTGGCCGCGACTACGTCATGTACCAGATTTCCGGCGGCGGCTATGGCGGCAATGCCGGTCACGACGGCCTGACCAATGGCTGCTCGACCATCGGCATTTCCAAATCGCCGCCGGTCGAGATCATGGAGCAGGCCTTCCCGGTGCTCTACCGCCACTACGCCCTGCGCGAAGGCTCGGGCGGCGCCGGCAAGCATCGCGGGGGTTTCGGGCTTGCCTATGAGGTGGAAATCCTGCGCGGCGACGCCCGCGCCTCCTTCGTCATGGATCACGGCCGGTTCGGCCCGCAAGGCGCGCTCGGCGGCAAGGACGGCGCGGTCAACACGGTGACCGTGTTCCGCGACGGCGAGGCGCATGTGCCGCCGCACCTCTCCAAGGAGCAGGACATCGCGCTGAAGGCCGGCGACCGCGTGCGCGTCGGCACGCCGGGCGGCGGCGGCTATGGCGATCCCCTGCAGCGCGATTCGGAACTGGTCGCTCGGGATGTCAGGCTAGGGTACTATTCCGCCGAGCAAGCCAGGGACCTGTTCGGAGTCGCAACGGATGACCAACTCAAATCCCCTGGAGGCTGATCTCTCGTCCGAACTGGCCCATGCGGTCGAGCGCGTCTATGCCGCTTTCGCGTCTTATCCATCGCCTCGCCACCTGCATGGCTCGCCGTACAAGGATTTGGAATCGATCTTTCGGGGAGTATCCAGTGGTCCGCTTCGGGAGCTCAGCGGTGAAAACCTCGGCTCCTATGCCGGATCGGCCATATGGACGGTCGGCGACGTCGATGACTACCGGCACTTTCTGCCGAGAGTCCTTGAACTTGCCACCCAAGGCGAACCTTGGATCGGGTTCGACGCCAACGTGATTGCCGCAAAGCTCGAAAGGACCTCCTGGCGCGATTGGCCGTTGGAAGAACAGCAGGCTGTCGAGGCGCTGTTTCAGGTTGCCTGGCGAAAAGCGATGACCTTGCATCCCGATGAAGGGAACGCGGTTCCCTGGCTGGAGGGCATAGTGCTTGCCGGAATGGATGTAGCAGCTGCATTAGCGGCATGGCGTGAAAGCCCTTACCCCGAGGCCACGTTGCACTGTGCGGACTTGATTACCGGCAACATCAAGACACTCGACAAGGGGCACGTGATCTTCAGCGAACAGGTCACCACATGGCTTCTATCCGACCGTCTCGCCCGGCACTTGTTCACCGTCGCGGTCGAGGTTCCCTGCGCTCAGACGATCGCGAAAAACTCGCTTGGGCGAGCGAGACCATCGAGAACAATTTGAACAAAGGCATTGATTGGCCGCGTTTCGCCGGTCACGCCCTGTGGTCCAGCCTCGCGACCAGCCGGTCGCCGGCCCACTGGATGCCGCAGACCAGGACGATCAGGACGATGACCACGGCGATCATGACTGACGTTTCGAAGCGCTGGTAACCATAGCGGATGGCGAGGTCGCCCAGCCCGCCGGCGCCGATGGCGCCGGCCATCGCCGAGGCGCCGATCAGCGTCACCAGCGTCACCGTGAAACCGGCGACGATGCCGGGCAACGCTTCCGGCACCAGCACCTCGCGAATGATCGTCCAGCGGTTGCCGCCCATGGCGCGCGCCGCCTCGATCAGCCCGTGGTCGACCTCGCGCAGCGACACTTCGGCGATCCGGGCATAGTAGGGCGTCGCCGCGATCGACAGCGGCACAATCGCTGCCCAGGTGCCGATCGAGGTGCCGACGATCAGCCGCGTCACCGGGATCAGCGCAACCAGCAGGATGATGAAAGGCACCGAGCGGAAGCCGTTGATGACAGCGCCAAGCGCGCGGTTCACCCA
>NZ_SUEG01000200.1:7378-7687 GCF_005063415.1 Mesorhizobium sp. | reverse complement strand
ACGCAATCTCGGGCCCTTTTGGGTGCTCGCGAATTAAGCTTTAGACGGAATGGTCATCCGGCTCATGAAAAGTCGGAGAGCCCGCTGCGCGGCCAGGGTTGGCGGCTCTGACGGATGCCATTCCCGGAAATGACCATCGATCGCCATGCGTGCCAACCCGTAAACGAGTGCACGCGCGGCAAGTACAAGATGGTCAAAGTCGGTGTCGGGAGCAAGCCGACCCTGTTGTTGCGCTTGCGTCAGCAAATCGATCATCGTCCGCCGAATAGCGGGGCCGGCGCTTCGCCGGCCGGCAGTCACGACATCGTG
>NZ_SUEG01000200.1:0-7368 GCF_005063415.1 Mesorhizobium sp. | reverse complement strand
TCGAGCTTGCGCTGCATCGCGGCGATCTGCTCCTTCAGCTCCTGAAGGTCGTCGGGTTTTTCCGGCGTTTCTTTCTTGGCCGGTTCGGCCGGTGCTGCTGCCGGCGCAGAGCCCGCAGGCGGGAACGGCGTGAACAGCCGCATGGCGTTCTGGAACATTTCCATGTTACGCCGAGTCTGCTCCTCCAGCACCTTGATCGGCGTCGCGATCTTCATCATGTCCATCGGCGACTTGCCGAAGGCATCTTTCATCTGCTCGCGAAAGCGTTCCTGCTCCTTCGAGAAGGCCAGCATCGACTGCTCGAGAAAGCTCGGCACTATCATCTGCATCTGGTCGCCGTAATAGGCGATGAGCTGACGCAGGAACGGGATCGGCAGCATGTTCTGCCCGTCCTTGTTCTCCAGCTCGAAGATGATCTGGGTCAGCACCGGATGCGTGATGTCGTCACCGGTCTTGGCGTCCTGGACAGTAAAGTCCTCGCCTTTTTTGACCATTTCAGCGAGATCCTCGAGCGTCACATAGGTGCTGGTGCCCGTATTGTAGAGACGGCGATTGGCATATTTCTTGATAACAATAGGTTCGTCTTTTGCGGCCATCTGCATCCTCCCCGGACACCGGGCAGCTTAAGTAAGCCGCCGGTAACGATTGCGCCTTTTTAAAGGATATGCGCAAAAGCGTCATGAATCCAAGCAGTTTGTGCAGTGCGAGAACATTTTATGCTGCGCAGCACGGATGGGCTGCCGTCGCCGCGACGCGCGGCCTGCTTGCGACGGAGCAACGCCCTAGCCATTTCGGGTTTGACTCGGGTTGTGGAAAGGGCAAGAAAAGTCCCCGACGGCACCCGAAATCGTTCCCCGAAAGCCTGGAGAAGAACATGTCCGCTTCCAACGCCATCGTTGTCGCCAGTGCGGCACGCACGCCCGTCGGCTCCTTCAACGGCGCCTTCGCCAACACGCCAGCCCATGAATTGGGTGCCGTCGCCGTCAGGGAAGCGCTGGTCCGTGCCGGCGTCGACGGCAAGGAGGTGGACGAGGTCATTCTCGGCCAGATCCTGACCGCGGCTCAAGGGCAGAACCCGGCGCGACAGGCGGCTATGGCCGCCGGCGTGCCGCAGGAGGCGACCTCCTGGGGCCTCAACCAGCTCTGCGGCTCCGGCTTGCGCGCCATCGCGCTCGGCATGCAACAGATCGCCCAGGGCGACGCAAGGATCATCGTTGCCGGCGGCCAGGAATCAATGTCGATGGCTCCGCACGCGCAGCATCTGCGCGGTGGCGTCAAGATGGGCGATTTCAAGCTGATCGACACCATGATCAAGGACGGCCTGACCGATGCCTTCTATGGCTATCATATGGGCAACACCGCGGAGAACGTCGCCCGCCAGTTCCAGATCACTCGTGACGACCAGGACCAGTTCGCACTGGCTTCCCAAAACAAGGCCGAGGCCGCGCAGAAAGCCGGAAAATTCAAGGACGAGATCGTTGCCTTCACAGTCAAGGGCAGGAAGGGCGACACGATAGTCGACCAGGATGAATACATCCGCCACGGCGCGACAATCGACGCCATGACCAAGCTCAAGCCCGCCTTCGACAAGGAAGGCACGGTAACCGCTGCCAATGCCTCCGGCATCAACGACGGCGCCGCCGCTGTGGTGCTGATGACCGAAGCGGAAGCCGCAAGGCGCGGCATCACACCGCTGGTGCGTATCGTTTCCTGGGCGACCGCCGGCGTCGACCCGCAGATCATGGGGACGGGACCGATCCCCTCCTCGCGCAGGGCGCTGGCCAAGGCCGGTTGGTCGGTCGGCGACCTCGATTTGGTCGAAGCCAACGAGGCCTTCGCCGCGCAGGCCTGCGCCGTCAACAAGGACATGGGCTGGGACCCGGCGATCGTCAACGTCAATGGCGGCGCCATCGCCATCGGCCATCCGGTCGGCGCCTCAGGCGCGCGCATCTTCAACACGCTGGTCTACGAAATGGGCCGCAGAAGTGCCAAGAAAGGTCTTGCGACGCTGTGCATCGGCGGCGGCATGGGTGTTGCCATGTGCGTGGAAGCATTGTGATGAGATAAGCAATACGAATAGGATGCTGGCGCAAAGCGAGTAGGGAATAGAGGGCAAACCCCACCGCTTCAACGCTCAGTCATCTGCATTTCCCGGGAGGACATATGACAAAGGTTGCAATCGTCACAGGCGGGTCGCGCGGCATCGGCGCGGCGATATCGGTCGCCTTGAAAAGCGCCGGCTATTCGGTGGCCGCAAACTACGCCGGCAATGAGGAAGCGGCGGCAAAGTTCAAGGCCGCGACCGGCATCCCGGTCTATAAATGGTCCGTCGCCGAGTACGAGGCCTGCGCCGCCGGCATCAAACAGATCGAGGCCGATCTCGGTCCCGTCTCGGTGCTGGTCAACAATGCCGGCATCACTCGCGACGCGATGTTCCACAAGATGACGCGAGAGCAATGGAAGGAGGTCCTCGACACCAACCTTTCCGGCGTCTTCAACATGACGCATCCGTTGTGGGGCGGCATGCGCGACCGCAAGTTCGGTCGCATCATCACCATCTCCTCGATCAACGGCCAGAAAGGCCAGGTCGGCCAGGTCAATTATTCGGCCTCGAAGGCCGGCGATATCGGCTTCACCAAGGCACTGGCCCAGGAAGGCGCGCGCGCCGGCATCACCGTCAACGTCATTTGCCCCGGCTACATCGCCACCGAGATGGTCAAGGCGATGGACGAGAAGGTGCTTAACGAGCGCGTCATCCCGCACATCCCGGTCGGCCGTCTCGGCGAGC
The DNA here is from genome assembly GCF_005063415.1 of Mesorhizobium sp. Classification (GTDB taxonomy): domain Bacteria; phylum Pseudomonadota; class Alphaproteobacteria; order Rhizobiales; family Rhizobiaceae; genus Mesorhizobium. The sequence continues at coordinate 4,580 of NZ_SUEG01000200.1, read as the reverse complement.
CGGAGGAGATCGCGCGCTGCGTCGTCTTCCTCGCTTCCGACGATGCCGGTTTCATCACCGGCTCGACCATATCAGCCAATGGCGGGCAGTACATTAGCTGAGGCCTGGGGATGTCGCGGATGACTCCCGTACCAGCCCAACGGCGAGTACGGGCAGACAACCGGGCTGTCACGCGGCAAGCTTCAGCTCTGGGTTGGCTTTAGGCTGGGTTCGGCCAATTGCACCCGGCTCGCACGCAGGTGCCGGTAGACGGGCAAGCGGCGCCCGACTGAGGCCCGACAGCTTCAAGGCGATGCGGCGCTTCAGGAATGGTGTGAGGTTCAGCACCGATAGCACGAGGTTGCGGACGAACCGCTTCACCGGACTGTGGGTAAGCGCCATGCCGGTCATCATGCCAGCCAGGTCAAGCACCTCTTGGGCTGCTGGGCGTCGCAGTGTTTCATAGCGTTCGAGCTCGGCTTCCGGGCGCACGCCGTTCACCACGTCGCCAAGCAACTGACCAAGCACGACCGCGTCGACGATGCCGGTATTCATGCCTTGCCCTCCCGCCGGGCTGTGTACGTGCGCGGCATCGCCCATCAGGAACAACCGGTCCTTGCGGTATGACCGGACCAGGCGGTGATGCACGCGAAAACGCGAGCTCCATTTCAGGTCGAGCACCCGGCCTCTTTTACCGGTCGGTCCGCGGCTGTCCAGCAGCGCCTGTATGTCTGCGACCGCGGGTTTTTCCGGCGCGTCGTCCATTGTCGCAACGACGCGGTATGATCCGTCCGGAAGCGGCGCCACCACCACCAGCCCGGCTGGTGCAAAGAACAGCGACACTTCGGTTGGCCCAACCGGCCAGTCGAGACGAACGTCGGCGAGAACGAACGACGCCTCATAGGCCGCGCCGTCGAACTCGATGCCGGCTGAGCTGCGCACCAGGCTGTGCATACCGTCGCCGCCAACGACGTAGCGTGCCGATATGATCTTCTCGCGGCCGTTCTCGACCACCGTCACGCACGCACCGTCAGTGTCCTGAACCACGGCCTTGGCCTCGACCATGCGGTGGATCACGCCGCCCAGGGCGGCAATCCGCTCGGCGAACACCTGCTCGGTGAGATTCTGAGGCAGCATCATCAGATAGGGATGCCTCGACGGAAGCCTTCCGAAATCGAGCTTGAGCAGTGCCCGGTTGCGGTCGCGGATGGCGAAATTCCGCAGCTTCAGGGCAAGTTCGCTCAGCCGCTGCGTGACGCCCAGCGGCTCCAGCGCTTCCAGCGTCTGAGCGTGGATGACGCCAGCCCGCGAGGTCTGAAGGCCCTCCCCAAGCCTGTCGATCAGAACATGGTCGACCCCGGCCTCGTGCAGCACGATGGACAGCGCCAAGCCGGTCGGGCCGGCGCCAATAATCAGGACTTCCGTTGTATCGGGCAGCATTTTCTCTCTCCATTTGTCAACATTTGTTGACTTTTAGCCGAAGCCGTTGCATTTGTCAACGGTCGTTGGCATATGCATTTTCATGACCGAGAATCAGTCGAAGAAACCCAGCAAGTCGGACCGCACCCGGGCTCAGATACTTGAGGCCGCGAGGCTCCTGTTCGCCGAACGCGGCTATGACGGCGCCTCGATCCGCGACGTCGCGGCCCATGCTTCGATCGATCCGGCCATGGTGATCCGCTATTTCCGCAGCAAGGACGAATTGTTCGCCAGGGCGGCGGTCGTCGATCTGAAATTGCCGGCACTACGGGTGATCGACCGAACCGATATCGGCAAGACACTGATCAGGCGATTTCTCGAAATCTGGGAAGATCCGGCCAACGGTACCGGCATGGCAATTCTGCTGCGTTCGGCGACGTCGAACGAATTTGCCGCCGAAAAGTTGCGCGACGTATTTGCCAACCAGGTGAGGCCATTGGTTGCGGCGGTCGCTGATCCCGCCGATGCGGGCCGGCGGGCCGGGCTCATTTCCAGCCAGTTGCTGGGACTGGCGATGTGCCGGTACCTGCTGCGGCTTCCGCCGGTCGTCGCCCTGTCCCACGACGAAATCATCCAGAACGTCGGCCCCACATTGCAGCGCTATGCCGTCGGAGAGGACGTATCCTGAACAAGCCGTTCAGCGTGGTTGGCCGAGTGTGAGCCTCATGCAGCAACTGCGTCGACCCGATGGCCATGACGCCGCGTGTGCCGAACCAGTACACAAAGGTTAACGGCCGCTGCGCAGCCTGTACAAAAACGGCCCGGCAGCCTGTGGATTCTCGGTGGAAAAGCTGTTCACAACACAACATGTTGCGGTGAACAAACCAAGAAACTTCGGCTATCTCTGATTCGTCGCCGATTCGTTCCGACTTTGAGCGGAACGTTAACGGCGAGAGCTGAAAACACCCTCGAAATGATTAAGGCGCATTAGGAAACATCAATAATTTCATAATGTTGGGCGAAGCAGGTTGGCCGGCCACGATCATTCACCGGCAAAGGTTAACCGTGGTGCTGGCTTGGATGCCGCCTGCATGAATCGGGCCAGTTTCCGGGATTCAGCATATGGTGAGATTCGCCGGCAGAAAGCCCAGATGTAGCCGTGAACAAAACCTGAATCAGCGCGAGTCAGTGATTCGTCGCTGATTCGTTCCAGACTCGTTCCAACTGTTAATCGGGAACAGATTTTGTGGCTTTGAAGCGACTAATCGGCCCGCCCTCGGCACATTCCGCTTTCGCTTCGCGCCCGAAATCCCTATGTGTCGCCTGTCATACGCGGCCAATATGGGCGCGCTCCCGACAATGCGAGGCAGAGAGCCTTATTTCCAGGCCGATGAACATCCATCCGAAACACACTGAACCGCTGATCCTGTCGGGTCGAGACGTGACGGCCGTGCTCGGCCCGACCAACACCGGCAAGACCCATCTCGCCATCGAACGCATGGTGGCGCATGAAAGCGGCGTCATCGGCCTGCCGCTCAGGCTGCTTGCCCGCGAGGTCTATACGCGCGTCTGCGAGAAGGTCGGCGCCCATAAGGTTGCGCTCATCACCGGCGAGGAAAAGATCCAGCCGGCGGGCGCGAAATACTCGGTCTGCACCGTGGAAGCGATGCCGCGCGAGACCGACGCCGCCTTCGTTGCCATCGACGAGGTCCAGCTCGCCGGCGATCTCGAACGCGGCCACATCTTCACCGATCGCATCCTGCATCTGCGCGGCCGCCAGGAGACGCTGCTGCTGGGCGCGGCCACCATGCACGGCATCCTGCAGCGCCTGCTGCGGGGCGTGTCGGTGGTGACCCGGCCACGGCTATCGCATCTTGCCTACGCCGGCTCGAAGAAGCTGACCCGCCTGCCGCGGCGCACCGCGATCGTCGCCTTCTCGGCCGACGAGGTCTATGCCATTGCCGAGCTGATCCGCCGCCAGCAGGGCGGTGCCGCCGTCGTGCTCGGCGCACTCAGCCCGCGCACCCGCAACGCCCAGGTGGCGCTATTCCAGTCGGGCGACGTCGACTACCTCGTCGCCACCGACGCCATCGGCATGGGCCTCAACCTCGACCTCGAACACGTCGCCTTCGCCCAGAACCGTAAATTCGACGGCTACCAGTACCGCAACCTGACGGCGGCCGAGCTCGGCCAGATTGCCGGCCGCGCCGGCCGGCATCTGCGCGACGGCACCTTCGGCGTCACCGGCCAGGTCGATCCGCTGGATGAAGAACTGGTCAAGAAGATCGAGGCGCATGATTTCGACCCGGTGAAAGTGCTGCAGTGGCGCACCGCGCATTTCGATTTCGCCAACCTCGATGCGCTGAAGCGCTCGATTGAGACCAACGCCCCGGTCGAAGGCCTGACGCGCGCACTGCCGGCCGTGGACGCGCAGGCGCTCGAACATCTGTCGCGCGACGAGGACATCCGGGCACTCACCACCGATGCCAGGCGCGTGGCGCTGCTTTGGGAAGCCTGCGCGCTGCCCGACTACAGGAAGATCGCGCCGGCCCAGCACGCCGACTTGATTGCTTCCATCTACATGGACCTTGCCAGGCACGGCCATGTCGACGAGAACTACATGGCCGAGCAGGTGCGCCGTGCCGACACCACCGAAGGCGACATCGACACGCTATCGCACAGGATTGCCCAGATCCGCACATGGACCTTCGTTTCCAACCGGCCCGGCTGGCTGGCCGATCGGGCACACTGGCAGGAAAAGACGCGCGAAATCGAAGACAGATTGTCGGATGCGCTGCATGAGCGGTTGACGAAACGTTTTGTAGACCGCAGGACTTCCGTCCTCATGCGGCGCCTTAGAGAAAACACGATGCCTGAAGCCGAAATCAGCCCAACCGGAACCGTCCTCGTCGAGGGCCACCATGTCGGCGAGTTGCAGGGTTTCCGCTTCACCGCCGACCAGAGCGCCGGCGGCGAGGACGCCAAGGCGGTGCGGGCAGCGGCGCAGAAGGCGCTTGCCGCCGAGTTCGAGGCGCGGGCCGAGCGCTTCGGCGCCTCGGCCAATGGCGACATCGCGCTGGGTTCGGATGGCACGTTGCGCTGGATCGGCGCCCCGATCGGCACGTTGGTTGCCGGCGAAGACGCTTTGAAGCCGCGTCTCGTTCTGCTCGCCGACGAGCAAC
>NZ_SUEG01000001.1:201974-202722 GCF_005063415.1 Mesorhizobium sp. | reverse complement strand
ATGCCGAACTCCCGGCATACATCGCTCATGCCTTCCCCGTCGAGAAGGCGAGCTACAAAACGAAGACGTTCCTCCATCACCGAACACTCTTTCCACGGCATCAACACCTCCGGCCAAAAGCCAAAAGTGTTACCCATGTGTCCGGTACAAAACGTCACCTATGTCTCGGGTCGCTCAAGCCAATTTCTTCGTTCCTGCGCGCACGACGTCGCGTTTCCGGGCGCAAGGCGGACCACCGCCCGCCATGGGCGCCACCGCATTCGCCGGCGCACTCGATGTGGTCGACAACATCCGGCCATTCTACACCGGCAGGAGCATGAAAACGCTGAAGCCGATGCCGTAATTCAAGGTTGTCCTCATGGCCATGCCGAAAGCCCAGCGCAACATGATGATGAGAGCATGCCAAGATGCGGCCCAGAGCAAGCCTTACGCGGAGTTCTGCGGCGACGTGAATGCACTGGCCGGAATGAAGTAGCCGCTCCTGATCCCCAATCGGGAATGAATACTATCGAGCGCATGGATGATGGCGATCGGTGCCTGCCATCATTCGGAGTGGCGGTGCTCAACGACCGAACACCTCTTTCACGGTATCAACAACCTGCCGCAAAGCGAAAACTGTCACCCGCCGCGCCAAGCACGGACAGACCGGCGGCTGGCGCTTCGTCGGCTTGATTTCTCCGCCCGAATATGATGCTTCTCCCGCCTATGAATAAACTATTTTCTGCGGTCCTCGGATGGACGATAGTGG
>NZ_SUEG01000001.1:182287-201964 GCF_005063415.1 Mesorhizobium sp. | reverse complement strand
ATAGTGGCTTGGCCGGCCAGCGCGATGGACAGCGCATTGCGCGCCGGCCTGCTGAAACTCGATCCGCAAACCCGGCTGGAGCAGCGATGCGACGCCGAAATTCTCGACCGGATTACCCGCGACGACCACAAATACAAAGCCGATCGTGTCGTCGCCTACGCTTTTGCGACGCCCGAAATGGGCGCCGACGCGATCAAGAGCCCGGGTGCTGCGTTTCGCAGCAAGGGACAATGGTACCGGCTGAAATTCAAATGCGAGACAGCGCCGGACCATATGGAAGTCCTGCAGCTCCGCTACCGGATCGGTGATGAAATTCCGGAAAGCGACTGGCCCAAATACAATCTCTATAACTAGGCATTCGCGATCTGTGGCCGCATTTGCCGGTGTTCGGGCCGATCGTCGCAAACTCTGTATATTGCCGCAATAACGTGCGGCTTGCCGACCTTGTTCCAACCAGTCCCTTGACGCGCGGGAACCATACACGTTAGGCCCTCCAGGCATTCGACGCGAACGGTCGGCCAACCAGCAAGGGACTTCCAGTCGATGGAAATTTTCACTGCCGCGGGCTTCTCTGCCCTGCTCCAGGTCATCGCCATCGACCTCGTGCTTGCAGGCGATAACGCCATCGTCATCGGCCTGGCCGCAGCGGGCTTGCCGGTCGAGCAGCGCAAGAGAGCGATTCTCATCGGCGTGGTGGCGGCAACGGTGCTGCGCATCGGTTTTGCCGCGATCACCGTCACCCTGCTGCAGATTGTCGGCCTGCTGCTGGCCGGCGGTATCTTGCTGCTGTGGGTGTGCTGGAAGATGTATCGCGAGCTGCGCACGTCCGATGCCGACGAGGTGGAGGCGACCGAAGCGTTGTCCAATTCCGATATCAACAGCGATGATATGGTGGCCGGCAAGGCGCGCAAGAAGACCTTGGGTCAGGCAGCATTGCAGATCGTCATCGCCGACGTGTCGATGTCGCTCGACAACGTGCTGGCGGTCGCCGGCGCAGCGCGCGATCACTTCCAGGTGCTGGTGATAGGCCTCGTCCTGTCGATCGCGCTGATGGGCCTTGCCGCGAGCTTCATCGCCAAGCTGCTGCACCGCCATCGCTGGATCGCCTATATCGGCCTTTTGATCATCTTCTATGTCGCACTCGACATGATCTACCGGGGCGCGGTGGAAGTCTTGCCGCATGTCAGCAGTGCGGTGAGCTGACGCGTCGACTCCAATTCGCATCGGCCGGCCTTTCAGCTTCGGCGACGCTGGCGGTTGCGTTTCGCCGCAGCCGCTGCCCATACCAATGCCACGACAAGTGTGATACTGCGCCGCCATTCCTGAAAATCCGGAAAAGCTTTGATGTCCGCCCCTCGCGTCAGTTTCGTCAGCCTTGGATGCCCAAAAGCCCTTGTGGATTCGGAGCGCATCATCACGCGCCTGCGCGCCGAAGGCTACGAGATCGCCCGCAAGCACGACGGCGCCGACCTGGTCGTCGTCAACACCTGCGGCTTCCTCGATTCCGCCCGCGACGAATCGCTCAATGCTATCGGCTCGGCACTTTCGGAGAATGGCAAAGTAATCGTCACCGGCTGCCTCGGCGCCGAGCCGGACGTCATCCGTGAAAGACATCCCAACGTCCTCGCCATCACCGGACCACAAGCTTATGAAAGCGTGATGGCGGCAGTGCATGAGGCTGCACCGCCGAGCCACGATCCCTACATCGACCTTTTGCCGCCGCAAGGGGTCAAGCTCACACCGCGCCACTATGCGTATCTCAAGATTTCGGAAGGCTGCAACAACCGCTGCACCTTCTGCATCATCCCGGCGCTGCGTGGTGACCTCGTATCGCGGCCGGCCGCCGACGTGTTGCGTGAAGCCGAGAAGCTGGCCAAGGCCGGGGTCAAGGAGATCCTCGTCATCTCGCAGGATACCAGCGCCTACGGCATCGACATCAAATACCAGGCAAGCCAGTTCGGCGATCGCGAAGTGCGGGGGAAATTCCTCGATCTATCGGAAGAACTGGGCAAGCTCGGTGTCTGGGTGCGCATGCACTATGTCTATCCCTACCCGCATGTCGCAGACGTCATCCCACTGATGGCCGAAGGCAAGATTCTTCCTTATCTCGACATTCCGTTCCAGCACGCCTCGCCGCAGGTGCTGAAGAACATGCGCCGGCCCGCTCATGGCGAAAAGACGCTCGAGCGCATTCGCGGCTGGCGCGACGTCTGCCCGGACCTTGCCATCCGCTCTACTTTCATCGTCGGCTTCCCCGGCGAGACGGACGACGATTTCGAGATGCTGCTCGACTGGCTGGACGAGGCCAAGATCGACCGCGCCGGCTGTTTCAAATACGAGCCGGTTAGAGGCGCCCTCTCCAACGGGCTCGGCCTCGAGCAAGTGCCGCAGGAGATCAAGGAAGCCCGCTGGCATCGCTTCATGCAGCGCCAGCAGAAGATTTCGGCAACGCAGCTCACAAAGAAGATCGGTAAGCGCCTGCCTGTCCTGATCGACGAGGCGCATGGCAATTCGGCCAAGGGCCGGACCAAATACGACGCGCCCGAAATCGACGGTTCGGTCCATATCCAGTCGCGGCGGCCACTGCGCGCCGGCGACATCGTCACGGTCAAGATCGAGCGCGCTGACGCTTACGACCTTTACGGCTCAGCAGTCTGATATTCCGTCCAAAATAAAAGGGCGCCGCGTGGCGCCCTTTCGTTCGATATGTTTCCGACTGCCTACTGCGGCAGCTTGTCGTCGACGCCCTTCACGTAGAAATTCATGCCGAGCAGCGTGCCGTCGTCCGCGACCTCGCCTTCCTTCAGCCACGGTGTGCCGTCCTGCTTGGCGATCGGCCCGGTGAAGGGGTTCCAGCCGTCGGCGATCTTCTTGGTGGTGGCCTCGGCCATCGCCTTCACGTCGTCGGGCATATTGGTGAACGGCGCCAGCTTGACGGCGCCGTCCTTGATGCCGAGCCAGACATTGTCGGGCTTCCAGGTGCCGTCGAGCGCCGCCTGGACGCGGCTGATGTAGTACGGGCCCCACTCGTCGGTCAGCGAGGTCAGCTGCGCGTGCGGCGCGAACTTGATCATGTCGGAGGACTGGCCGAAGCCGTGCAGCTTGCGCTCCTCCGCCACCTGCAAGGCAGCGGTCGAGTCGGTGTGCTGGACGATGATATCGGCGCCCTGGTCGAACAATGCCTTGGCAGCGTCGGCCTCCTTGCCCGGATCGAACCAGGAGTTCACCCACACGATCTTAGCCTTGAAGTTCGGGTTGATCGACTGTGCGCCGAGCATAAATGAATTTATGCCCATCACCACTTCCGGGATCGGGAAGGAAACGATGTAGCCGGCGACGCCCGACTTCGATTCCTTGGCCGCGATCTGGCCAAGCACGTAGCGGCCTTCATAGAAACGCGCATTGTAGATGCCGAGATTTTCGGCCGTCTTGTAGCCGGTGGCATGCTCGAACATCACCTTGGGGAATTTCTTGGCGACCTTCACTTCCGGGTCCATGAAGCCGAAGGAGGTGCCGAAAATGATCTTGCATCCCTCGCGCGCCAGGCGCTCGAAGGCGCGGTCGGCATCGGGGCCTTCGGAGACGTTTTCGAGATAAGCGGTCTCGACCTTGTCGCCGAGTGCCTTTTCCACCTCGAGGCGGCCTTGGTCGTGCTGGTAGGAGTAGCCGAAATCGCCAATCGGGCCGGTGTAGACCCAGCAGGCCTTCAGCTTGTCCGCCGCCTCGGCTGAGGCCGCCAGCGACAAAGCGGCCGTTGTCGCCATCAGGGCAATAAGCAGTTTTTTCATTGTGTTACCTCTCTGAGTTAAGCCTTGGAGCTTCCGTCTTTTTGTTGTCAACGATCCGGAACGAATGGCTGGCCCAAGGAGGCCGGCGTGTTCATCATCGTCAAACGCTTGTTGCGCGAGATTAGAACGAGAACCACGACGGTTGCCAGATAGGGCAGCGAAGAAAGCAGTTGCGAGGGGACCGGAATGCCGAATGCTTGTGCATGCAGCTGGCCGATCCAGACCGCGCCGAAAATATAGGCGCCGGCCAACACCCGCCATGGCCGCCAGGAGGCGAAGACAACCAGAGCCAAAGCGATCCAGCCGCGGCCGGCTGTCATGTTCTCCACCCATTGCGGCGTATAGACCAGCGACAGGTGGCCGCCGGCTAGGCCGGCACAGGCGCCGCCGAAGATCACTGAGAGATAGCGGTAACGGATGACGTGGATGCCAAGCGCATGGGCGGATGCATGGCTGTCGCCGATCGAACGCAGGGTGAGCCCGGTGCGGGTCTTGAACAGGAACCACATCACGGCGGCGGTCAACGCGATCGAGATGTAGAAGATTGGATCCTGACCGAACAGCAGCCTGCCAACGACCGGGATTGCGGTCAGGCCGGGAATATCGAGGTTAGGCAATCTCTCGCCGGGCTGGCCGACAAAATTCGTCCCCATCATGCCGGAAAGACCGAGGCCGAGCAGTGTCAGCGACAGGCCGGTTGCCACCTGGTTGGTGGCCAGCGACAGGGTCATGACGGCGAACAGCAGCGAGAACACTGCCCCCATGGCAATTGCCGCCAACAGCCCTATCCACGGCGAGCCGGTGAGATAGCCGGCGCCGAAGCCGCCGACCGCACCCATGATCATCATTCCTTCGACGCCGAGATTGAGCACACCGGAACGTTCGACCACCAGTTCGCCGATCGCCGCGATCAGCAGCGGCGTCGCCGCCGTCGCGATGGTCAAAAGGATGTTGACGGTGATGTCCATCAGCGAGCTTCCTCCAGCTTCGGGACTGTCTCGAGCTTCGGCGCGGCAAAGCCGATCAGGCGGATGCGATAGTGAATGAGCGTGTCGCAGCCGAGCACGAAGAACAACAGCATGCCCTGGAACACGCGCGCCACCTTGTCGGAGATGCCGAGCGCGCTTTGCACTGCCTCGCCGCCGAGATAGGTCAGCGCCAGCACAAGGCCGGCGGCAACGATGCCGAGCGGATTGAGCCGGCCGAGGAATGCCACGATGATGGCGGTAAATCCGTAGCCGGGCGAGATCACCGGCTGCAGCTGCCCGATGGCGCCCGAGACCTCCGAAATCCCGGCAAGTCCGGCCAGTGCGCCCGACAGCAGGAAGGCAAAGAAGACCATGCGGTTAAGGCCAAACCCGGCGAAGCGCCCTGCCCTCGGGCTTGAGCCGAGAACGCGGACCTCGAAGCCTTTCAGCATGCGGCTCATCAGGATCCAGATCAGTATCGCCGCGACCAGCGCGAAGACAAACCCCCAGTTCGCCCGACCGGATTCCGGGAGGAGTTCCGGCAGTATCGCCGAGTCGTTGAACTGGATGGTTTGCGGGAAACCATGACCCTGCGGATCGCGCCACGGCCCGCGTACCAGCCAATCGAGGAAGAGCTGGGCGACATAGACCAGCATCAGGCTGGTCAGGATCTCGTTGGTGTTGAAGCGCGTCTTCAGCAGTGCCGGGATTGCAGCATAGGCGGCCCCACCGACCATGCCGAAAAGAAGCATCAGCGGCAGCACCAATGGGCCTTCGAACTGCGGAAACAGCACGGGGAAGATCGAACCGACAATGCCGCCCAGGATGAACTGGCCTTCGGCGCCGATGTTCCAGATGTTGGCCTTGTAGCAGACCGACAGTCCGACCGCGATCAGGATCAGAGGGGCGGCCTTGATCGCCAGCTCATGCATTTGCCAGACCTGGCTGATCGGTTCGATGAAGTAGATACGGAACGCGGTCAACGGATTGACGCCGAGCAGCGCGAACATGATGGCACCGGCAATGATCGTCAAAACGAAAGCGATGAAAGGCGAGAGTGCCGAAAACAGCATCGAGCGCTGCGGGCGTTTTACAAGTTCGAGGCGCATCAAGCCGTCTCCAGCGTATGTTCGGCATGCCCGGGTTCGGCGCCGCCCATCAGCAGCCCGATCTTCTCGAATGTCGCTTCGGCTATCGGCAGCGGCTTGGACAATTCGCCATTGTGCATGACCGTGATCGCATCGGAAATCTCGAACAGTTCGTCGAGGTCCTGGCTGATCACCAGCACCGCCGAGCCGCTGCGTGCCAGTTCGATCAGCGCCTGGCGGATGTGGGCCGCCGCACCCGCGTCGACGCCCCAGGTCGGCTGATTGACCACCATGACGCTTGGCCGGCGGTCGAGTTCGCGGCCGACGATGAATTTCTGCAGATTGCCGCCCGAAAGAGCCGCAGCTTCCGGATCCGGCGCGCTCTTGCGCACGTCCATCGCCTTTATGATGCGCTGGGCAGCGGTATAGATCGCATCGCCCTTGACCATTCCACCGGCGCCGACAAACATCTTGCCATCGGTGGCGTGGCGCGACAAAAGCAGGTTCTCCGAAAGCTTCATGCGGGGTGCTGCGCCATGGCCGAGCCGCTCTTCCGGGACGAAGGCAGCGCCCATCAGGCGCCTGCCGGTGATGGTGAGGCCGCCGGCACCCTTACCACGGATGCGGACCGAGCCGGCATCCTGCTGCAGCACCTCGCCGGAAACAGACTCGAAGAATTCGCCCTGGCCGTTGCCGGCGACACCGGCAATGCCGATCACCTCGCCGGCGCGGACCTCAAGATTGATGTTCCTGAGCGGGATCGAGAACGGGGTCGCCGGCTTTCGGGTGAGTTCGCGGATTTGAAGCAGCACCGGCGCGGTCTCGATACCCTCGGCCGGCGCCCGCACCACGGCCTGCACCTCGTTGCCGACCATCATCCGCGCCAACGAAGACGCGGTTTCCTGGCGCGGATTGCAATGGCCGACCACCTTGCCGTGACGCAGCACGGTGGCGCGGTCGCAGATGCGTTTGACCTCTTCCAGCCGGTGCGAAATGTAGAGGATAGACTTTCCTTCCGAACGCAGCCGTTCGAGCGTCTCGAACAGCTTATCGGCCTCCTGCGGCGTCAGCACCGAAGTTGGCTCGTCGAGAATTATGAGTTGCGGCGTCTGCAGCAGGCAGCGGATGATTTCGATACGCTGGCGCTCGCCGACCGACAGATCACCGACCAGCGATAACGGATCGAGAGGCAGGCCGTAACTGTAGGAGAGCGCCCTCGCCTTGGCCGCGATCGTGCTGATCGGCGAGCCGTCATCCAGCGACAGCGCGATATTCTCCGCCGCCGTCAGCGCTTCGAACAGCGAAAAATGCTGGAAAACCATGCCGATGCCGAGCTTTTTTGCGGTGCCGGGGCTAGTGATCCTGACCGCCTGGCCATTCCAGAAAATCTCGCCGGAATTAGGTTCCAGCGATCCAAACAGCATTTTCACCAGCGTCGACTTGCCGGCGCCGTTCTCGCCAAGCAACGCATGGATCTCGCCCTTGGCGATGTTGAGATCGACATGGTCGCACGCCGTCAGCGTGCCGAATATCTTTGTGAGGCCGCGAACCTCCAGCAGGTTTGCGCCGTCCTGATCTGCACTCACGGTGCCTCCATCTGGTTTGCCAGACATGTTCTGTGTTCCCGCAAACATCGTATGCGCGGCCTGCTCTCTACGGTAAGCGCCTGACGACTTGAAAGAGCTTCAAGAATTTCAGCGGAAACTCAAGCGGTAAAGAGCAGTTCGCAAGAACGGCGGCGTCGGCGGGCCGAAACTGCGGGCGCTCAAGGGATAAGTATCGTTGTCCCGGTGGTCCTGCGCCCTTCAAGATCGGAATGTGCCTTGCCGGCATCGCTGAGCGCGTAACGCTGGTTGATCTTGATCTTGACGGCGCCGCTGAGCACCACGTCGAACAATGCGGCGGCGGAAGCCTCGAGGTCGTCGCGCATGGCATTGTAGACGAACAGCGTCGGCCGCGTTGCGAACAGCGAGCCCTTCTGCGCCAGCAAAGAGATGCTGAAGGGCGGGATCGGCCCAGACGATTGACCGAAGCTGACGAAAGTGCCGAGCGGCCGCAGGCAATCGAGCGAGGCTGGAAATGTGTCGTTGCCGACCGAATCGTAGACAACGTCGCATTTCTTGCCACCGGTGATAGCGGCAACGCCGGCGACGAAATCCTGTTCGCGATAGTTGATCACGTGATCGAAGCCATGCGCCTTGGCGAGCTCGATCTTGTCGGTTGAACTCGCGGTGCCGATCACCGTCGCGCCGAGATGCTTGGCCCATTGGCCGAGGATCAGGCCAACACCGCCTGCCGCCGCATGGAACAGGATCGTATCGCCGGCCTTCACTTTGAAGGTACGGCGCAACAGATACTCGGCGGTCATGCCCTTCAACATCATCGCCGCGGCCTGTTCGTCGCTGATGCCGTCGGGCACCTTCACCACGCGGTCGGCGGCGATCACGCGCTGCCCGGCATAGGCACCGGTGGTCACCGCATAGGCGACGCGATCGCCGGGCTTGAGCCAATCGACATCTGTGCCGACCTCCAAAACCACGCCGGCCGCCTCGCCGCCGGGGATCAGCGGAAATCCGCCCTGCGGCGGATAAAGGCCCGAGCGATAATAGACGTCGATGAAATTGAGACCGATCGCGGTGTGCTTGACCAGGATCTGTCCCGAGCCCGGCTGCCCGGGATCGGCATCCTCATAGGTCAGGACCTCCGGGTCGCCATGGGCATGGATGCGGATCGCTTTGGACATTTTCAGGCTCTCTTGGGATCAGGCTTTCTTGTCCGGCTTGGCGCCGAGATTTGGAAAGAACTGCATGATAGCGCCGATGCAAGCGAGGTAAAGCCCGGTGACCGTAATCCCGATCTTGATGAAATCGCTGACCTGCTCGCCCAGCACGCCGATCTGGTCGTAGAAGGAGGCAAGTGCGGCCTGCGCCAGCGCCAGCGCGCCGAAAGCGCACCAAAGCAGCGTCATGCCGAGATTGATTGGCCGCAGCCGCTTCACCCGCACCGGATGGATGAAATTGATCGGCACGAAGGTGAGAATGCCGGCCACCACGACCACGGCGAAGGAAACCCATTGTCCTGGTTCGATGACGAACAGCGTGAACACCACCATGTTCCAGACGACCGGAAAGCCTTTGAAGAAATTCTCCTTCGTCTTCATGCCGGTATCGGCATAGTAGATTGCGCTCGACACCACGATTATCGCCGCCGACAGGAACGACAGCCGCTCGCCCATGAAGCCGCGCTGATAGAGCGCGAAGGCCGGAATCAACACGTAGGTCACGTAGTCGATGATGTTGTCGAGCAGTTCGCCCGACCATGTCGGCAGGATTTCCTTGACGTCGAGCTTCCTGGCGATCGGCCCGTCGATGCCGTCGACGAAAAGCGCCAGCCCCAGCCACCAGAACATCGCCGTCCAGCGCTGCTCGCTTGCTGCCACTAGCGACAGAAACGCCAGGAATGAGCCCGACGCGGTCAAGAGATGGGCCGAGAACGCCCGCGCCTGCGGCCATGTGACTTTCTTCTTCGGCCGCGGAATCCGGTCGGCGATTTTCCTGGCCGTCGTCTTCTTGCTCACGGGCCCCGCCAGTCCAGCTTGCAGATTTCGGCCGAACGGCCGGCAAAGTTCCAGTTGCTGCCAAAGGCCCGCATTTTGCTCTTGTCGGATTTGGCGACGATGATTTCCGGCGCAATCCAGTATTCCGAATTGCTGATGACCGTATCCTTGTCGCGATCCTTGCCGGCGATTGGCGTCACCGCGCCATCGATGATCTTCGGTATCTGGAAGATGCGCGTTTTCTCATGCGTCTCGTAGGTGATCGGCACCTGCTCGGCGCCGAGGAACTTTCCGACCAGGATGGAGAGCAGCGATGTGGTTCCGCCAGCCTTACCGGTGAAGATCTTGGTCAGTGCCTTCACAGCGTAGACCGAGGCGCGCTTGTCGATGAACAGACCGGCCGTCCAGTTGCCACGGCTCATATAACCGGGGATTTCCATGATCAGCCCAAGATTGAGACCGGACAGGTCGACCTCGCCGAAATGGCCGGCATCGATGCGGAACCCCGCCCAGGTCTGGCAATAGCCCTCGGTCGGCGGATGACTGCCGAGCGACAGCACGCAAGGGCAAAAAACCGTGCAATTGCAGGAGAGGACGAGCTCTCCCTTCATTGCCCAGTTTTGATCTGTCATCGAATTCTCCCCCTCATGTCGAGACTACTAGTAGCGCTGCTGCCCAGACAAGCAGTATCGCACCGGCCAGCCGCGTCGGCAGATTGCCTGCCGTCTGTTTTTCGACCAGGCTGAACAAGCCGATCAGCGCCATCCAGAACACGTTCATCACACCGACGGCGAACATTACCAGCATCAGCGCCCAGCAGCATCCAAGGCACCACAGGCCCTGCTTCACGCCGAGCCGGAAAATGCGAATGAGCCTGGCGCTCCAGTTGGCGAACAGGACCGAGAACGGATTTCTGCACTTCTCGAGACAGGCTTCCTTCAACCAGCTGAACTGATAGAGACCAGCGATCGACAGCGCGGCTGCTCCGGCAATTCCAACCAGCGGATCGAGCATCTGCCCGGATGACGCGAATGCATCGACTGCGAGCGTCAGGGCCGCCAACATTGCCGAGGCGGCAAGCCAGACGCTCAAATATCCAGCGACCAGGATCAGCGGATGGACGACCGGCTCCCTCTTGATCCGGGCGGTATCTGCGATCTCGCAATAGGTGCGGATCATCGGCGCCGCGGAGGGCAGCATGGTCGCGATGGCCATCAACAGCCACATCGCGGTGAGTGCCCCGCCTTGCGCGCCTACGCTTGCGCGAAGCGGCGCCGGCGCAAGGCAGAGGGCGAAGAAACGCGCAAGGAAATCCGGCAGCGGCAGTTGCGGCAGGTACCTCAGCATCGTGTCGCCGGGTGCATCGGTGCCCGGGAGCCGGCTTACGGCACCACGAACTGTCATTGCGCCGAGAAGGAGCCAGGCAAGGGCGATGCCCATGCCGGCAACAACGCTCACGGTCAGTCGAGGGCTGCGCGCAACGCTCGCCATCGCGCGGCCGGTACCGTCGAGGTGGCTGAAATCGTCTTTTTGGCCGGTCATGGCAACCGAATGGGCCGAATCGCCGCGTTGATCAAGCCGCATCACCTGACCTATATGGACAGGCAGGTCGGACAGGCCTCACCTCGCAATCTGGAAGCCGAATTTGGACCATCGGGAAACAGCACGGATACTGGTCGCCGGCAGCGGCCCTGCGGGGCTGATCGCGGCGCTTGGCTTTGCCGAGGCGGGCTTTCCCGTCACGCTCGTCGGACCCGAGGCAGCCGGCCCCGACGGCCGGACGACAGCCTTGATGAACCCTGCCCTGAAGATGTTCGACCGGCTCGGGATCTTCGACGGAATCAGGTCGCACGCAGCGCCGCTCAAGGTGATGCGCATCGTTGACGCAACCGACCGGCTGATCCGCAGCCCGACAGTGACCTTTCGCGCCAGCGAGATCAACGAAGAGCAATTCGGGCTGAACTTGCCCAACAGCGTTCTCAACCGCACGCTAGCCGAGGCTGTCGCGCATTCGGGCATCGAATGGCGAAAGTCGATGGTGGAGGCATGGCGCCTCGATGCCGACCATGCCCATGCCGTTCTCGCCGACGGCAGCGAGGTTGAGGCGTCGTTGGCGGTTGCCGCCGATGGCCGTCAGTCGCCGGCCCGCGAAGCAGCCGGCATCCGGACCTCGGTCCGACCCTATCCGCAGGCGGCGCTGGTGCTCAATTTCGGTCACCGCAGCGACCACGCCTTCACCTCGACCGAATTCCACACCGAGACCGGTCCGTTCACACAGGTTCCCCTGCCCGGCAACCGGTCCAGTCTTGTCTGGGTGCTCGAACCCGATATCGCCAGGGACCTTGCAGCACTCGACGACGCCGAGCTTTCGACGCGGGTCGAACAGCGGATGCAATCGATGCTGGGCCGCGTGTCGGTTGAGCCCGGCCGGCAGGTCTACCCCCTTTCAGCGGTGAGCCCGTGGCGGTTTGCGCAGCGCCGCGTAGCCCTTGTCGGTGAAGCCGCCCATGTGTTTCCCCCAATTGGCGCGCAAGGCCTTAATCTCGGCATCCGGGACATCGACGACCTGATTGCTACCGCAAGCAGAAACCGCTCGGACCCGGGCGCCGCCCAGGCGCTTGCAGCCTATGATTTCAAGCGGCGGCCGGACATTCTGGCGCGCAGCAGCGCGGTCAACCTGCTGAACATGTCGTTGCTTTCCGACATGCTGCCGGCTCAGTTGGTGCGCAGCGCTGGCCTGGGCGCGCTTGAGGGGTTTGCGCCGCTGCGGGCGTTTTTCATGCGCGAGGGTCTTCGACCCGGCAGCGGTTTTGCGGCGTTTTTTGGCGGATTGCGAAAAGCGGCTGCGCGATAGCGATCTTGGGCACCGCCCCTTGATCCGCATCTTGCGATGCTCAACCCGGCATCAAGGGGACCGGGATTGAATTGACGCGGCGTCTGCGCCAAATAATGACGATGTCGACCGTAAGGTCTGGGCCAATCTTTGCCGGACCAGTGCGTAAGAGTCTAAAGTCCTGGAGCGTTTTCTTGCATGTTTCAGGATGCGTGGCGTTCAAGAAGTTCAAGTGGTGAGTGCGATGAAGACAGCCAAATTCTCGATCGGACAGGTGGTTCGCCACCGGCTGTTTCCGTTCCGCGGCGTCATTTTCGACGTCGACCCGCAATTCGCCAATACCGACGAATGGTACGAGGCGATCCCCGCTGACGTGCGGCCGCGCAAGGACCAGCCCTTCTATCATCTGCTCGCCGAGAATTCCGAAACGGAATACATCGCCTATGTGTCCGAGCAGAATTTACTTGAGGACCGGTCGGGCGAACCGGTCCGGCATCCGCAGATTGGTGAAATGTTCGACAAGAAGCCGGACGGGCGCTACGAGCCGAAGCACCAATTGAGACATTGACTTAGTCGGAATCTGGCTGGGCTGGGACAGACTTGAGACATGGCTGGACCCGACAAACGGCCGGTCCAAACGAAAAAAGCGGGGCATGAACCCCGCTTTTTTATTCGTCCGAAACCCGTCGATCAGTTGGCGGCCTTCGCCTTTTCCTGCTCTTCCTTGAGTTTCTTGGCAAAGTCCTGATTGTTCTTGGCGACGAACTCCTGGAGCTTCTTCTGCCGGTCCTCGATATCCGACTGCTGCAGCGGCGGGCCGTCGAAGGCGCCGCTGAAGCCGGTCAGCGCGATCTTGATCGGGTTCGGCTGGTTCTGGAAATTGACTGAGGTGAGCGTCAGCGCCGAACCCTTCTTGAAGGATGCGACGAGCTGATCGGTCAGCGGCACTTCCGCCACGCAGCGATCCGGGAAACAGATCACATAGTCGAGCTTCTGCGCCTTACCGCCGTCGATCTGGAGGCCGATGCCGGGAGGAACCAGACGGCCGGTCGGAACCGTCACCTGGAACACCTTGCGGTTCACCTTGCCCTTCAATTCGATCAGGCTGACGCCGGTGATGAGCTGGCCGTTGCCGGCGGTGGTGATGTTCTGGACATTGCAGATGTCGACGTCTTCCTGCTTGGTGCAGGCCTTGAACCAGCCTTGCGGAATCTGCTGTTGCTGCTGCGCGGAAGCAGCGGGAATCCCGGCGCCCAGAATGCCGACCACGCCAGCGGCCATGACCGACAGGCGGTACGCGTTGCTGTTCAGGCTCGTCATGTCGTGCATTCCTCTCAAATGATCCCGGAACCGGCTTTTTCCCGCCGTGTGGTCCAGCTACCTGTTGCCGAAATGAGGCAACAGAATGACTTCGGACGGCGTGTTACACTGCAAGCGGTGCCGAATCCAGCCCGGGTCTCGCGAATCTTGGCCAAGGGATTGGGTCAAGGGGTTGGCCGGTGCACGACCGGCTCATGTATGCTGCGCATCGAATCGGGAAGGAGACGGTCATGGGCCGCGTTGTCGTTTGGCTGATCGCCGCAATCTTGTTTGTTGGCCTTTCCCTGCAGCCAGCCCTGTCGGAACCGGTGCACGCGCTTGCCATGCAGGGCGAGCCGGCGCTGCCGGCCGACTATGATCATTTCAACTACGTCAATCCCGACGCGCCGAAAGGCGGCAGCATTACCTATTGCGTCGTCGGCAGCTTCGACAATCTCAATCCGTTCATCCTGAGAAGCCTGCGCACCACCGCGCGCGGCATGATGGATCAAGCCTTTGGCAATCTTGTCTTCGAGCCGTTGATGCAGCGCAACTACGATGAGGCCTTCAGTCTCTACGGCCTGCTCGCCGACGCCGCCGACATGGATCCCGAGCGCAAGAGCATCGAATTCCACCTCGATCCCAGGGCCAAATGGTCGGACGGTGAGCCGGTGACGCCGGAAGACGTGTTGTTCACCTATGACGTCTTTACCGAGAAGGGCCGGCCGCCTTACAGCGACCGTATGGGCATGATCGCCAAACTCGAAAAGACCGGCGCCCGCAGCGTGCGGTTCACCTTCAACGACGATGCCAACCGCGAGACTCCATTGATCATCGCGCTGACGCCGATCCTGCCGAAGCACGCATTCAACAAGGAGACCTTCGACAAGACGACGCTGAAGCCTTTGATCGGCAGCGGCCCTTACACGGTGGCGCAAGTGGTGCCCGGCCAGCGCATCGTGTTCAAGCGCAATCCTGACTATTGGGGCAAGGACGTGCCATCCAAGCGCGGCTTCGACAATTACGACCAGATCACGATCGAATATTTCCTCAACGCCAATGCCAAGCAGGAAGCGTTCAAGAAAGGCATCTGCGCCATCGACGACGACAGCGACCCGGTCAAACGCGAGCGCGATCTCGACTTTCCGGCTTTCTACAGGGGCGAGGTCATGGCCGAAACCTTCGATACCGGCATCCCGCCAGTGGTCAACGGCTTCCTGTTCAACACGCGGCTGCCGAAATTTTCTAATCCGGTCGTGCGGCGCGCGCTCGGCATGCTCTACGATTTCGAATGGGCCAACAAGAATCTGTTCGGCGGCAAATACACGCGCACGATGAGCTTTTGGCAGAATTCCGAGCTGTCCGCGCTCGGCCACCCGGCCGGCGAAAAGGAAAAGGCCCTGCTGGCCCCCTACCCCGGCCGCGTTCCTGCAGATGTCATGGACGGCACCTACAGGCCGCCCGTCACCGACGGCTCTGGCCAGGACCGCAAGGTGCTGAAGACCGCATTCGAGCTGCTGAAGAGCGCAGGCTATACCGTGCAGGACGGTGTGATGCTCGATCCCGAGGGTAAGCCGTTCGGTTTCGAAATATTGACCGCCTCACAGGACGAGGAGCGTCTTGCCGCCATTTACCAGCGCGCGCTGGCGAAGCTCGGAATTGGCGTCAGCATCCGCAGTCTGGAAGGCGACCAGATCCAGTCGCGCAAGCAGCGCCTCGATTTCGACGTGCTGATCGGTTCTAGCGCCAGCTCGCTGTCTCCCGGTATCGAGCAACGCGCGCGATGGGGGTCGTCGACAGCAAAAAAGGAAGGCTCGTTCAACCTAGCGGGTGTCGCCGACCCCGCAGTGGACGCGGCGATCGAGGCGATGTTGAGAGCTCGCTCGAAGGAGGACTATGTCGCTGCTGTCCGGGTTCTCGACCGGCTGCTGATCTCAGGCAATTACATGGTGCCGACGCAGCACAACAACCAGCAATGGCTTGCCTATTGGAACTATCTGGAACATCCGCAAAAGACGCCCATATACGGTTATCAGTTGCCGACCTGGTGGCGCAAACCGAAGTGACCTCTTCAGAACAGGAGATCAAGATGAACGACGAGAACTCGATTACCGTCGATGTGGTCTCCGACGTGGTGTGCCCCTGGTGCTTTATCGGCCAGAAACGGCTCGACAAGGCGATTGCCGCCGTCGACATCGACGTTCACATACGCTGGCGGCCCTTCCAGCTCGACCCGACGATTCCGCCCGAAGGCAAGAACCGCCGCGACTACATGGTGGCGAAATTCGGCAGCGAGCAACGCATCCGCGAAATCCATGCCCGGATCGAGCCGTTGGGCGAGGCTGAAGGGATTTCCTTTGCCTTCGACGCCATCAAGGTCGCGCCCAATACGCTGGATGCGCACCGGCTCATTCGCTGGGCCGGGACGGCCGGCGAGGCGGTTCAGAACCGGTTGGTGCGCCGGCTGTTCCAGCTGAATTTCGAGGAAGGCGCCAATCTCGGCGATCATGCCGTGCTGATCGAAGCGGCCCGCGAGGCCGGCATGGATGCCTCCGTGGTCGAAACGCTTCTGCCGACCGACGCGGATGTCGAGGCGGTGCGCACCGAAATCGCCACCGCTTCGCGCATGGGCATATCGGGCGTGCCGTGCTTTCTGCTTGAGGGCAAATATGCGGTGATGGGCGCCCAGGACGCCGATACGCTTGCCGATGCACTCCGCCAGGTCGCCGCGGCCAAGGCACGCGGCGAACTGGAAACGGCCAACTGAGCCGGACTATTTCACCGTCACCTTGGCCTTGCTGACGAAAAAGCCATGGCCATGCTTGCCGGTGCAGGTCAATCCCTTGGTGGATGACTGGCAGAAAAACGGCCCCTTGCTCCAGCTATTGCCGTACGCCAGCTTGGTGACGTCGCCGCAGCAGCCTTGCTCGCCCGGATTCTTGATCAGCGTCGCCGGGCCTTTCGGGCCGAGGATGATAGTGACGTAGCTGGGCTCGACGCGCGAACAGCTCAGTTCCGGTCCGCCATCCTGCGGCTCGTAGGTGCTGGTGCCGCCCTTCGGCGTGTAGATGCAGCCAATATTGCCGGACGGCGTGTTGAACTCGACCTGTCCCTCGGCGTTTGCGGGAACGGTCTGGCTGCCGGCATATGTTTGCGGCAGCCAGGCAAACATTGCGAGCATCGCCACAAACAATGTCCGTGCAAGCATGAAGAACTTCCCCCCGGTTCAAACCTGGATGCATCCGGGCAGGTTCGATCCGCAGCGCAGCATTGTCAAACGCAGTTTTGTTCGTGCTCTAAAAAAGCACGGTCTAATGGATGTTGGTCCGCATCCTGGACTGTGCCAGCGAAGTCATTGCTTGGCGGATTACGGGTTCCTGACAATGCGGCTTCAACCACGAATCATACGGTCACTTTCTGGCCGCCGACGAGGTCGGAGCTGTCCGTGAAGGCGGTTCAGGCTGTGAAGATCGACAGCTGGACGGCGCTTCTATGTTCACAAAGCTGTGTGAAGACCTTCCCTAGGGGAAGGTCTCTACTTGCTCCGGCGCAGGCAAGTAACTATTTGAAATTGCGTTGGTATTCCGCCCCTCGAAACGTGACGGCATAGCGCCGTGATCATTCATTCTGTTGCTCCACTGCAACGGTCGGCGAGCTAAGCCACCTGCGGCTGGTGAAAAGCTAATGGAAAATGATCAATTGGTGTTACTGTCCGTAACAAAAGAAAAATCGTTTGGGCGGGATAGTGATTCGGGTCGATAGACCAACGCGACATTCAATATCGGAAAAATGGCTCCGCGGTGCCGCAAGGCAGTCGCCCCTGACGCCCGTATCGTCGATGCGCAGCTTCTGGGGACTGATGCGGGCCTACTGGTTCTCAGACCGCTGGATGGAAGCCTGGACGCTGACACTGGTGATCGCCCTGCTCACCGCGCTCTCCAGCAAGTCAGGCGTCTGGTTTGCCGTAGCATCCGGAGAGCTGGTCAACTCGATCGCCTTTTTCCACGATGCCGCCAACACCACCCCGCTTCAGACACTGCTGACCAATGCCGGGATACTTGTCCTCCTGGTCTTGCTCAAGGATGCGGGTTTTACCGGTATCCGCAGCCTGGTATCCGCAACATTGCATCGCAAGTGGCGCGGCTGGCTGGACAGCCAGTTCAACGAAGCCCTGCTTGACGCCAATCACACGCATTTCCACGCTCAGCATGGCTCGTCAGGTGCCGCCGCTCCCGACAATATCGATCAGCGCATCCAGGAATCGATCAAGGATATGACGGGCGGCGCCATCGGCCTCGCGATGGGGGTTCTGGCCGTTGCTACTTCATTGTATTTCGTTGGCCAGCAACTGCTTGCACACTCGGCGGAGGTCAAAGGGCTGGAGTTCCTCGGCAGCTATGGCAGCGCCGTCCTCGCCTTTCTGGCGGTCGCCACCTACGTGCCGTTGAACACCTGGATCGCGGTCAAGCTGGGCAGGCTGCTGGAACGACTCAATGTCAGGATGCAGCAGGCCGAAGGCAGCTATCGCGGCGAGCTGATCACATTCCTGCGCCGCAGTTTTCATGTCGCCGCATCGCAAGGCGAGAACGTGCAGAAGGCAGTGCACACCCAGCGCTATGTCGACATCGACCGCACCTGGGCGCGGCTGAACATCGTCAACACAGGCTACAATTCGTTCGAGCTGATCTACAATTTCATCGGTGCCCGCATTGTCGCCTACGGGCCAGGCTTGGTTCCCTTTATCCATAACGGCTTCGATCTCAAGGGCTACATAACCGGCTCCGAGATGGTCAACTCGCTGATTAGTCAATGCTCGTGGTTCATCCACGTCATGCCTGCCATCGCCGCGCTGCGGGCCAACAGCCAGCGCGTCACCGAACTCGCAAACGCGATCGAAAACGTCCAGCACCCGCAGGAATTTTATCAGCAGACCGGCCGCTCCGATTTTCGCTACGACCGCCAAAACCCGGTTTTCGGCCTGACCATCCAGAAGCTCGAACTGGCGCATCAGGGTGAGGACGCAACGCCCTTCCTAAGTGCCGCGAACTTGCGCTTCCGGCGTGGCGAATGGACGTTCCTCAAGGGCGAATCCGGTTGCGGCAAGACCTCGCTGATCAAGGCGATCAACGGCCTGTGGCCTTACGGCCGCGGCACCATCGTCTTCCCTGAAGGGGTCAGGAGTTTCTACGCCGCCCAGGAGGTGAAGCTGCAGCAGGTTTCACTGAAGCAACTGGTCTGCCTGCCCGGTTCCGAGCACGATTACGCCGACGTGCAGGTCGCATCCGCCCTGCACAAGGCCGGCCTCGGCGATTTCATCGAGCATTTGGCCGATGAGAGCCGTGAAGGAAAGATCTGGGATCAGGTTCTCTCGGGTGGGCAGAAACAGAAGCTGGTTGTCGCCCGCATCGTGCTGCAGCAGCCGGGATTGCTGTTCCTCGATGAAGCCACCGGCGCGCTCGACCCCGATGGACGGATCGCCTTCCACCAGGCGATCAAGGACAATTGCCCTGATGCAACTGTGATCTCGATCATGCATGAGGCGACGCCGCCGAGATCGCTCGCGGGCACCGAATTCTACCACAGCGTGGTTGCGATCGCCGACGGCGTCGCCACCAAGAAGCCGCTGGTTCCGAGCTTGCCGGTAGAGCTCACCACCATCCTCACGCAGCCGACGCGGCCGGCCGAGGACAAGTGGCTGCGCTTTCCCCGCCGGCTGAAGCAGAGGTAGTCGCGGCACCATTGCCAGCATCCAGCCAGCCTGCCACGTAGCCCGATCACAGTCTCGCGATCCAGTCGGTTAGCCGCCGTTTTAACCCGCTCTCGCGATTGACTCGGCAAGGCGCGCTCCTATGTTGCGCCGGCTTGCAGAATCTCAACTCGAACCCGCGAGCAGAAAGGTCACCGCGCCATGCCTGGCGACAGTCACAGTCGAACGCAACCGCCGCCCGCTTGACGTGACCTGACCGGCTCACGTCCTGCCGGACGGCAAGGAGTGGGCCATGAACGAGTCTTCCCCCGTCGTGGGCGGCGATGCCATCGCCATCGCCCGCGTACTTGCCAACGAACACGTCGCCGACATCGTCGAGGCCTTGAATCGGGAGCCCCGCGAGACAGCATCGGATCTGCTCTGCGAAGTGCCGTTCGA